>JAGGRS010000177.1 GCA_021159475.1 Candidatus Methanophagales archaeon | reverse complement strand
ATGATAGAGAAGCAGGACGAGACGATAAAGGTAATAAAAGAAGAATCGGAAAAGACGAGAGAAGTTGTGAAAGAAGAAGGAGAGAAGACGAGGGAGGTTATGAGAGAGAAGATAGTGGAAGATGTTGAATGGGTTAAAGAGGAGATTATAGGGATTAAAGCAACGCTCAGCAAGGTAAAGGAGAAGGTTGGAGTTGATTGAAATTACATGTGCGGTGTAAGGTCTCACTGAGATTGGTAATGAGCCAGCAGGTCCTTTGTGGCTCTCCTCACCGCCTCTTCTGAATTGTATCGCTGTTTCCAGCCCAGATTGCGTAATTTCGTGGCATCGAGTAGCATAACGGGCACATCACCCACCCAGCCGCGTCTCCCACCTGTGAATTTGAATCTGGGTGATACGTGCATCTCAGTGCATACAATCTCCGCTATTCGCCTCACACTGATCATATCACTCGTGCCTATATTGAATATATGGACTCGCTTTGTATCCGTGTCTGCATCATTAAAACCTGCAAACATCGCATCTATACAATCATCTATGTAGATATAAGATTTCGTCTGGTTACCGTCACCAAGTATCTCCAGTTCCTCTGGATTGCGCATTATCTTATTTATGAAATCATAAATCACGCCATGAGAAGCTCTCCTGCCTATCACATTCGCGAACCGGTATATCCAGGAATGCATACCAAAGGTATGGCAGTAGGAAGCGATTAAAGCCTCACAGGCGAGTTTTGAAGCGCCGTAGAGTGATATAGGTATGGTGGGATATTCTTCCGGTGTGGGGAGCACAGTCGCGTCACCGTAAACGGTGGAGGTGGATGTGAATACAATTCGCTCCACTCCTCTCCGCCTCATCGCCTCCAGCACGTTGTAAGTGGCGATGACGTTCTGCTCCAGGTGAACCCTCGTATCTTCTGCACCTATCCGCACTTCGGGATTCGCAGCAAGGTGCCATACCTCATCTATACCATTGAAGAGCTCCACTATCTCTTCACCATTGCGGATATCCACCCTGTGGAACTGGAAGTTAGCATCAACCTCATCGCCATCCCCTTCTATATGTGCTCTTATATTGGCTTCGTCACCGCTACTGAGGTCGTCGAGCACCACCACTTCATTCCCGAGTGCCAGTAACCTGTCAACCACATGTGAGCCGATAAAACCTGCACCACCCGTTACCAATACCCTCATACGCCCTCTTCTTCCTTTATCAAATTTAAAGAATTACATCATTTTTAAAACTGTGAAGATTAGAATAAAATGAGGGGCCGGTAGATCAGCTGGAAGATCACTCGCTTGGCGTGCGAGAGGCCTCGGGTTCAAATCCCGACCGGTCCATATAACATAAGGCTAATGGCAGACCGGGGACCACATCCGACACTGCGCATCAAGGGTGAGAAGAGCCATTCGCTACTGGGCAAGAAGATAGTGCTCGGTGTTACGGGCTCCATCGCCGCCGTCAGGACCGTTGAACTCGCACGAGAATTGATAAGGCACGGAGCAGATGTATATGGTGTAATGAGTGAAGCCGCCACTGAAATTATCCATCCCTATACGCTTCATTACGCCACGGGGCACGAAGTGATAACGAGATTGATGGGTAAGATAGAGCATGTGGAGTTCCTGGGCATGCAGGGCTCTGCCGACCTGTATGTTATTGCGCCATGTACAGCAAACACGCTAAACAAGATTGCGACCGGCGTTTCTGATACAACAGTAACCGCATTTGCAACCACCGCATTCGGCTCTGGAATCCCCATTATCGTGGTTCCTGCAATGCATGAGACGATCTACCGTAGTCCAGTCCTGATAGAGAACATCAAGAAACTGAAGCAACTGGGTGTGACAGTCATAGAGCCGAAGATAGAGGAAGGACTGGCGAAGATCGCATCCACAGAAGAGATTATCCTCGTGGTCGAGCGCGCGCTATCTGCGGGCAAACTCGCAGGCAAACGCGTTTTGATCACGGGCGGACCAACAATCGAGCCAATAGATTCTATTAGAGTATTGACGAACCGCAGTTCAGGACGGACGGGGATTGAACTCGCCAGGGAGGCATACAGGCAGGGTGCGGATGTCACGCTTGTGCACAGCAAGGAACTGAATCTGAGAATGATAAGAGAGATAAGGGTGGAGACAGCGGAGGAGATGATAGATGCGTGCATTAATGAGCTCCGGAAGGCTAATGGCGGTAAAGAATACGATGCACTCATCTCCGCTGCGGCTATCTCGGACTTCTCTCCGGAGTTGCACGATGGAAAGCTCCCTTCTGGTGCTGAACTCCACCTCACGCTCGTGCCTACGAGGAAACTGATAGAAGAAGTGAGACGTGAATTTCCCGAGCTTGTTATTGTGGGCTTCAAAGCAGAGGTGAAAGTCAGCGATGAGGAACTGATAGAGAAGGCGAGGGCGAAGATGGAGAAGTATAATCTCGCAATGGTGGTTGCAAACGACCTTGCGAACGGCGGTATGGGAACGGCTGAGAATGAGGTCTATATATTAAGAAGGGGTGAGGATGAGGTGAAGTATGTGAAGGGAGCGAAGGCGATGATAGCGGTAGAGATAATCAATGAGTTATCGGGCTTGTTATAGCTTATAGCACTCAGAAGAGCGTTCTTACCAGTGATAATAGCATCTTCGGGTTCTTCTTCGCCATCTCCTTCATCAATGCTCGTTCCGTGTATTCCTTCAACTTTATCTCGCCGGTTAAAGACCGGAAGAACCTGTTGAAGTTCTGAGGGCTGAGCTTGAGCAGATAATTCTTCGCTTTCAAGCCCGCATATAATACACGCCCGAACTCCCTCCACCATCTCCTCTCATATTCGCGCAATCTCCGCGCTGTGCAGTCCTTCTCCCGCACTGCTTTCGCTATTACATCACCCGCTATTAGCCCGCCCTGTATAGCTTCCAGAATACCGCCACCTGAGAAGGGATTGACATGCCTGGCTGCATCACCGACCATGAGCAAGCCATTTGTTACTGTCCTGTATACAGGTCCGCTGAGTGGTACCGCACCAAATATGCGTGCTATTATCTGCCCGTTCGGGAACTTCTCGTGCACGAAGGCATCCAGGAAATCAATTGCGCGATGATGCTCGCCCGAGATATTACCGCCTATTCCGATTCCAACATTAGCACGGTGCTCTCCTTTCGGGAACACCCATGCATAGCCTCCGGGAGCAATCTCCCACCCGAAATACTGCTCGCAGTAATCGCTATTCGCTTCTATATCGCACATAAGATACTGTGCACAGGTGGCAACATCTTCTAATCGGAGCCTGGTATCGAGACCTGCCCATCTGCCCACACGCGATTCCACGCCATCAGCAGCCACAACCACGTCCGCAGAGATGCAGACTTCTTCGCCTGATGCGTTCACATACACACCGTTCACTCGCCCGTTGGATTTTGAAACGCCGTAAGCACGATTCTTGACCCTCACCTCTGCACCAGCCCGGGCTGCTTCCTGTGCCAATGACTTGTCAAAAGTCCGGCGGTCAAGCACATATCCCGCTACATCATCACTTGCAGATACAACCAATTTCGTGCCTTCGGGTCCATTTGTGATAAAACCCTTTATCTCGGTGCAAACGCATCTGGGGTCAATCTCGATGAACTTCTCAATCTCACGGCTTACGCCTTCCGCGCATCTCACTGGCACGCCTATCTCGGAGTTGCGGTCTATCAGAAGCACATCCAGCCCCCTGTCCGCGGCAACTAACGCAGTCATACTGCCCGCAGGTCCCGCACCCACCACAACGACATCATGCTCTTCTTCCTCCATTACTTATCCCCTGTTACCTGTCAGATAAATTGATATACTTTTATCATCTCTGGGAAAAGATTTTTTAAGTGAGCTGGTTTATTTTAGAGAGATGACAAAAATGACAAGAAGAGTGGGTTTGGAGGGTTCCTTCGCGGTCGCTGAAGCGGTTCGAATGGCAAATGCGGACGTCATCGCCGCTTATCCTATCACTCCACAGACACACATCGTTGAACGACTGGCGGAGATGATTGCAGATGGTGAACTGGATGCGGAATTTATCTGTGTTGAGAGCGAGCATTCGGCGATGAGCGCGTGTGTGGGTGCTTCTGCGGCAGGTGCACGTGTCTTTACATGCTCGGCGGGTCAGGGGTTAGAACTGATGCATGAGGTGCTCTACATACCGTCTTCAATGCGATTACCCGTAGTTGCTGTTGCGGCTAACAGGGCGCTGTCCGCGCCGCTATCTATCTGGTGCGACCATTCGGATGCGATGTCAATCAGGGATATAGGGTGGATACAGATGTTTGCAGAGAACAATCAGCAGGCGTTTGACCTCACTGTCTGTGCCTTTCGTGTAGCCGAGTCTGTTCTCTTTCCCGCAATGGTTCATATTGACGGCTTCTTCCTCTCGCATGTGATTGAAGATATAGAGTTGCCCGATGATGATGCGGTCAGGGATTTCATACCGGACTATGAGCATCCCTTTGTTTTAGACCCCGACAAGCCGGTGAGCATGGGCTGCTTTGCACCGCCCTTTATATATGCGGAGACGAAGAAGGCGCAGGAGGTGGCATTTGAGCATACGAAGTCGGAGCTAATGAGCGTATGGGCTGACTTTGGGCGCACTTTCGGGCGTCATTACTCGCCCGTAGAGCCGTATAAGATGGAAGATGCGCGAATTGCGCTCCTGACAATGGGTAGTTACAGTGAGACGGCGATGCTGGCTGTGGATGAGATGCGAGAGGAGGGGGCGGATGTGGGGCTATTAAGGCTGCGTCTGTGGCGCCCTTTTCCGTTCGCTGAGCTCAGGGATGCGGTAAAGAACGTTGAGCTTGTCGTTGTTCTTGATAGAGCGGTATCATTCGGCATGGGTGGTCCCGTCTGTTCAGAGGTGAGAGCGGCATTATATCAGATGGAGAATAAGCCGCATGTGATTGGGTTCATTGGCGGGCTCGGTGGCAGAGATATACCGATTGCGGGTTTCAAATACATGGTGAAGCGTGCACAGGAGCGTGTTAAGGATAAGAAGGAGGAGATGGAGGAGACCGAGTTGTTTGGAGTGAGGGAGTAAAAGTAGAAGTAGAGGGGTAGAGGAGGAGAAGATATGGCAGAAGAGAAAGAAGAGGATTTGTTTATACCACGATTGGTAACAACAGATGAGTATTTCGCATCCGGGCACCGTGCCTGTATGGGCTGTGGCGAAGCACTTGCTGTCCGCCTTGTGTGTAAGGCACTGGGCAAGAACGTGATTATCGTTATTGCAACGGGCTGTATGGAGGTCGTTTCGTCGCAACTGCCCTGGACTTCCTGGCGCGTTCCTTGGATACATACCATATTTGAGAATGTAGGGGCTGTGGTCTCAGGCATAGAATCTGCATACAAAGCGCGTATTCGTAAGGGCAGGATAGCGCCGAAGGAAGTCAAATTCGTCGGCTTCGCAGGCGATGGCGGCACTTCCGATATCGGCTTACAGGCATTATCGGGTGCGATGGAGCGAGGTCATGATTTCCTCTATGTCTGCTTCGATAACGAGGCGTATATGAATACCGGGATACAGCGGTCTTCTGCTACACCTTACGGCGCATGGACTACCACCGCACCGGTGGGCGAGAAGCAGCCTCTGGGTCAGATGACATGGAAGAAGAATATGCCAGAAATCGCAGTTGCACACAGGATACCGTATGTAGCGACAGCATGCCCTTCCTATCCGCTGGATTTGATGGACAAAGTGCGCAGGGGTGTGGATATAGAAGGACCTGCATACATTCATGTATTATCGCCCTGCCCCACAGGGTGGCGAATGCCTCCGAATCTGACGATAGAAGTGGGGCGTCTGGCAGTGGAGACCGGTGTGTTCCCGCTTTATGAGGTGATTGATGGTGAATACCGGCTGAGTTTGGAGCTACCGGAGTTGAAGCCGGTGCGTGAATATACAAAGAAGCAGGGCAGGTTCAGGCATCTCTCCGATGATGCGATAGAGCGTATACAGGCGCGTGTAGAGGCTGATTATGCGAGATTGAAGAGCAAAGCTGGACTGTAATGGTAATAGTCGTGGGTTCCGGCGCGGGTGGTGCAACGGTAGCGAAGGAGCTGGCTGCTAAGCATATACCGGTGAAATTGATCGAGCGGGGACCGGCGATAGAGGAGAAGGATGCCTTCAGGTGCTATGCTGACACTGAATCGGAAGTGAAGGTTCTGCGAGCGATATGTCTGGGTGGAAGCACAACGGTATCAGCCGGTAATGGCGTGAGATGCCTGGAAACGGAATTGAGAGAAGCTGGTATTGATTTAAAGCAAGAATTCGAGGCTGCGGAGCGTGAGCTCGGGGTCTCTGTTCTTCCCGATGCCTTATTTGGCGAAGGAACAAAGCGGATTATGGAAGCTGCGGAGAGTCTCGGCTTCAAGATGGAGAAAACGCCTAAGTTCATAAATGCAGATAGATGCAAGCCCGATGGGAGATGCGTATTCGGGTGTCCGGAGGGTGCTAAATGGACCGCATTGAGGTTTGTGCAAGAGGCGCGGAGAGAGGGTGCGGAGATAATTACGAATACAACGGCGGATGAGGTGGTGGTGAAGAGCGGGGAAGTGAAGGGTGTCAGGTGTGGTGACCGCGTATTCTCAGATGATACAGTTGTTCTTTCCGCTGGCGCTCTTGATACGCCGTTGCTACTGGAGAAGCTCGGACTACCCACAACCTCAAAATCTCTATTCGTTGACACCTTTATAACAATCGGCGGCGTTCTCAAAGGCGTGGGGCTCAGCAGGGAAGTGGCGATGAATTGCTACGTGAAGATGAAAGAGTTCATGCTCGCACCACATTTCTCGAAGCATCTCGTGGAAGCACTGGCGATGCGGGGCATAAAAGCTTCTCACATGGACATACTCGGTATAATGGTGAAGATAAAGGATGAGGGGCGCGGGGTTGTTAATGGTGGTAAGGGCGTGAGCAAAGGAGTAACAGCTCGTGATGCGGCGAGATTATCGGAAGGAGCTTCTATCGCCGGCTCGATACTGGAGGCGGCAGGTGTCGAACCCGGAACCTTCGTCGCCACACCGCTAAGAGGTGCGCATCCAGGCGGGACTGCGAGGATTGGTAGCGCTGTTGATAGGAACCTGGCGACAGAGGTGGACGGGCTATACGTGGTAGATGCGTCGGTGCTTCCAGCAGCGCCCGGTGCACCGCCTATACTGACAATCGTGGCACTTGCTAAGTATCTCTCAAAACGGCTCTCATAGTCGCCTTACAAGTGCACGTTCGTGGAACTTTATAGAAAGCATCAGGAAGATGACGGCAG
>JAGGRS010000153.1 GCA_021159475.1 Candidatus Methanophagales archaeon | reverse complement strand
TTGGGGAAGCTTGCGGAACGGGAATTGAAGGAGGGGGATTTTGGATTAACTTTATATTCTTAGAAGTTATAATTGGTGATGCAAAGATGCTAGTAAAAGTATCTTCAAAAGGTTTGATAACGCTTCCGAAACAAATAAGAGAAGAGTTTGGGATAGATAAAGGCGATTATCTGGCAGTATCGGCAGAGGGTGGCAAAATTGTTTTCCAAAAGGTGAAAATGGAAATAGATTGGGAGAACTCGGACGATGTCTGGAAAGAATACGCCGCGAAAAAGCTTGCAGATTAAAATAACGAATAAAGATGTAGAGAGTGGGTTTTAGAGGTTGAAAGTTATGCGAAGGTTGATTCTATATTTACGATTGAAAAGAAGATGATATAGGAGTGGTTCAGAATGGGAGCTAATACGAATAAGGGATATTTTCCCTATCTGCGCATCGGTAAGATGAACGAGATATTGAAGCAGATACCCCTGCAATACATATCGGTGGTGAATGAGTTCTCAGCCAAGGATATGGTGAGTGCTATCGGAGCTGGAGCGAGTATGTCCGTGGTTAATAACCTTATAGCAACACTGAAATCGCTCGATTTCGTCGTCGGACAGAGGAGATTCAGGTTCACTCGCACGGGTGCGGACTATTCAGTTCTGATAAGGACGGAAGAAGAGCGTGCGAGGGAGATACTGGAAGAGCAGACGAAAAATATCGGGTATTTTGAGGTGTTGAGGCAGGAACTGATTCGGAGGAAGAAACTGACGATTTTTGAGATTGGCGATGAGATAGTAAAGCGTTATGGTAAGAACTGGACGAACCCGCTGACCTTAAAGACCTATGGCGCCGCGATTGCGAGCATAATTGATTACACAGGCTTTGGGCATTACAGAAGAGGGATTTTAAGACTGAAGGGAGAGGAAGGAGAGGGCTATAACGAGGGGCAGGAGATAGTGCCCGTTCCTTATCTCAGTGTGGAGAAGATGCTGAAGATAATGGATGCTTTAGCTCTATTCCCCGAAGGCTGTGAAATACACGAGCTCGCAGCTCAACTGGGCACAAATGAGAGACGGCTGAGTCAAGAACTCGCATGCTGTCGTGCAATGGGGTTCATAAGGCAGTCGCGGAGGGGTTTTTACGAATTGACAGAGGATGGTCGTGCGATAGCACGAGGCAATGAAGGGCTAAGGAAGGAGAAGTTCACCGAGCATCTGCTTGGTTCTGGTTATAAAAAGCTTATAGACCGGCTACATGCTGGCGCTAAAATAACGATTGTAACGCTTGGTGACCTCTTAGAGGAGCAGTATAAGAGGCGATGGTCAGCGACAACGAAACGGACGTATGCGAAGAAGTTCTTAAACTGGCTCAGGTATTCAGGCATCGTGGTCAGGGTAGCGGGAGGATATAAATTGCGCACATCGTAGCTTATCGCGCATAGCAGGAATTACTCTCTTCCGGAACCACTGTTGAAGAAGCTCTTACATAAATCCTCCACTCTATCTGTGAATATCATATCAAAGTCTGGTGGCAGGCATCGCTTATAGGGGAACTGGGCAAATCGGTAATCCATCAGAATGATGATGCAGCGGTCATGTTCGCTTCTTATCCCCCTGCCCGCGGCTTGCAGCACCTTTGTAATTGCGGGGTAGAGATACCCATATAGTCGCCCCTTCTCCGCACCGTATTTGCCTGTATAATAGCCCTGCGTAGCTTTTACTTCCAGTGTGGGCGGACTAAGTGGGAGTCCAACAACGATGATCGCCTTCAGTATATTGGATTCATAATCCATACCTTCAGAGAACGAGCCACCCTGAACGGCGAATAAAATACGCGATTCTTCATCTCTTAACTGCTCGTATAGCCTGTTCCGTTCCACCTTCCCCATCTCCCGCCGCTCTACCATCACTCTTCTCCTGACCTGTGGCGATAAATAGGCTAAAATAGCCTTTAGAAGTGCATAAGAAGGGAAGAAGACCGCCATACCACCTCTCACATTCTCCGCTATCCCCTCTATCTTCTCCCCTATTCGCCTGTACATCGCCTCACCACGCCTCGTATATTTTGTTGTGAGCCCTTTAGTGACGGCAATCAGCCGATTTTCTCGTGGGAAAGGCGATTTGTATTCACGCAGAGCTATCTCGCGACCATTGATACGGGCAGCACCCAATACATCGGCATACATCTCCACAGGGTATAGCGTGCCACTCATCATCACGGTGGCATGTGCTCCACGAAATACGGGCTCGCTAAGAACAGAAGGGTCAAGAAGTTTGAGTGAGAGTGTGGGATTATCATTGATGGAGAGGATACGGAGACACTTCTCTTCTGTGGTCCAGGCATCGAGGAAGTCAGAAATGGAGACCAGATTACTCTGCAATATTTCCCTTCCGGACTCGCCATCCGTGGACACGGACTCCTGGATAGCTTCTGCTCTGCTCCTTATCGCATTTACGAACTCATTATAGCTCATTACTTCTATTCGCCGCCTCAGCATCTTCTCCAGTTCGCCAATCAGGAAATCCCTGTCCACCGTTATCTCCGCTCTCTTCGCCCTCGCCGCATTCGTCACCAGTTTTTTGAGTATCATCTCCATCTCTATGAGATTGTTATACATCTCCCTGTCTATGTTCCTGATGCCCCTGGCTGTTTCCGAGATGGTTTTCAGGCGTAGCTCACTGCTGAGATTGTTCCTTATGCGGTCCGGGAGATTATGAGCCTCATCAACGATGACAATGAGCTCATCAAGACCCTTCTCTATCTTCTCCAGCACCTTCGCTGCGATATCCCGAGAGAATAGATGATTATAGTCACAGACGATGACATCTGCGGTTTTACCCACCTCCAGCGCCGCCTTGTAAGGGCATACCCGCCTCGTCTTGCACCATTCACACAACTCTTCCACATGCATTATCTCGCATCTTATCCGTGCGAGGGCTTCTTCATCATGGTTCATGTAATACCAGCATCTTCTATTCCTCTGTTCATTCTTGCAGAACTCATTGAAGAGGGAATAGAACTCACGATAGATGGATACCGCCCTCGGACACATGGATTGCTTGGATGTGATATCAACAGCGGTGAGATTCAGCCCGTTGCGCTCATTTATCAGCCTGAGAGTATCAATGGCTATCTTGTGCTGACTTCGTTTGGATGTGAGGAAGAAGACGGTCTTCTCATTCTCAATGGCGTACTGAACAGCGGGAGCGAGAGCTGCTACGGTTTTACCTATCCCCGTAGGTGCGTGAGCAATGAGGATACCCCCAGCTTCTACTGCGTGCTTCACATCACCCATGAACTCTCTCTGCCCCTCTCGCACGTGAGGGAAAGGGAAGAACGAACTCTCTACCATCTCCGCGTAGCAATAAATAAATATTTAGAAAACAATATCTTCTTGAAAGTTTTATTGAATAAGAAATGGGGGATACAGATGAAAGTATTGGTATACCCGCCGAATAGTTTGATATTAGCGGATTTGGTGGAGCGAGGGGGGCATGAGCCGTTAGTGCTGATGCGGGAGATAGGCAAGCACGTGCGTGACGCGGAGATTGATGCACCGCCATTGAATGTAACAGAGGAGGACCTGAAGAGGGCGTTGCGGTATGTCTCGGTGGAGGAGCCAGCGGGTGTGAAGGGGAGGATAGGGCTGTTAGCACCGCTATTAGAGCAGGCAGAAGCTTCTATTATCCTCACCGATGCACCACCGACCTATGGGTGTATGGGCTGTGCCGTCTCCGATGAATTCTTCAAGTTCCTGATACGGAAGCGAAATATACCGACGCTGGAAGTGAAGTTTGAGGGCGGAGAGCGAATGGACGAGATGGTGAGAGCGATAAAAGAGTTCTTAGACGGGCTGCCGAAAGGTGAGGTGAAGTGAAGCATGGCAACGCGTGTGCGTGTAGCACAGATATCCTGTGGCACGGAATACAGTGGTATTCAATGGCTGCTGGATGAGATAGCGGAACAGGTGGGTATAGAACTGGTATACCCCGAGATGGAGCTATCGCGTGTGGAAGAGGCATGTAAAGAGATAGGCATGAAGGCGGAGAGTCCGAGTTTGAACATGATGATGGCGAGAGCGGTCTCAATGCTGGAAGACCCCTCAATAAAGGGCGCGCTCCTCCTCACATGCTTCAAATGCTCTGAGGGCGTCATCGTGAAGGACATAGTCAGGCGATACCTCCATGAAAGGACCGATATACCAATCATAGCGTATTCAAACGTGGAGAAGCCGAAGGAGATAGAGATATACTCACGACTGGAAGCGCTGAAGACGTTGATAACGATGAAGGCGTTGCTGATGCGAGAGAGGCAGGAAGGGACAACAATGGGCATAGATTCCGGCTCTTCCACCACAAAGGCGGTGGTGATGCGGGATAACGTAATAGTGGGAGAGGCGTGGATACCGACAACAGACCCTGTAAAGAGTGCAGATTCCGCAATAGAGCTGGCATTAAAGGATGCCGGGCTGAAGGAGAGTGATATAGAAGCCGTTGGTGTAACAGGGCATGGACGTGAGCTTGTGGGCGAGCATGTGAATGCGGACCTGAATTTGGAGGAGGTGAGTGTGGTTGCAAAAGGCGCGGCACTGCTCACGAACCGGCATAAGGGCGAAGCATCGGTGATTGATATAGGTGGTATGAACAACAAGCTGATTCTCATGCGTGATGGGATAGCCAACAGTTTCAGCCTGGGAGGTATCTGCGGCGGCTCATCGGGCAGGTTCCTTGAAGTAGCTTCTCATCGCCTGGATGTAGATATCTCAGAACTGGGGCAGCTCGCTTTGAAGTCGAGAGAGAGGTATGAATTGCAGAGCTATTGCATGGTATTTGGCATCCAGAGCCTCGTTGTTGCGCTCGCTTCGGGGATAAAGCGCGAGGATGTAGCTGCTGCCGCGTGCCGCTCGGTTGCGGAGCAGGTCTATGAGACACAGATACAGGAGATGGAGATGCGACCACCCGTCATCTTCGTCGGTGGCGTATCACTGGTGGCGGGAGTGCAGCGTGAACTTGAGCATCTACTCGGCACTGAGGTGATAGTGCCTGAGAATTCGCAATATGCGGGAGCGGTTGGTATTGCTACACTCGCTTCAGGGATTTGAGCTCAATCGCGCTTAATATCGCGGGTATTGCTTCCACAACGTCTGTTGCAAGCAGGCTCAGCCCTTTATCCCGAAAAGCCGCATCGCCTGCGGAACCGGATATAAAAGCAGCTGCCGTTGCCACTTCAAATGCGTCCCCGGAGGTTGCAAATAGAGCGCCGGTTATACCGCTCAGGACATCTCCTGTACCCCCGACTGTCATTCCCGCATTGCCCGTAACATTCACTTTTATTCTCTTACCGTCCGATATAACATCATGAGCGGCTTTTAAGAGCGTGACAACGCGGTTGCGTAGCGAGAACTCACGTATAAACTCCAGTCGCTCCTCACCATCCGCTGGTGGATTCTGGGTGCCCATCTTGCTGAACTCACCCGCGTGGGGCGTTATAATCACCTGTTTTGATTTTGATGCTTTCAGTGGCAGGTCTAACCCGTATAGTCCATCGGCATCCACCACCGCCTTCTTTACCGCTTCGTCCTCTATTATTGACTTCACTGCTCGCTTCGTCTCTTCCGCTGCACCCAGACCCATGCCTATGACCAGCACATCATGCATCCGCATCAGGTTCAATACCGGTGATACGTCATCCTCAGTCAGTATAGAGCCGGATAGAGGCTGGACAATGAGGTTGGGCGATACGGAAGCGATGATTGGTGCTACATTCCTGGGTGTTGCTATCGTTACCCAGTCGGCGCCGGTGCGGAGTGATGCGAGAGCACTCAAAGCGGGTGCACCGGCGAAGGGACCACCCCCCACTATCAATATCCGACCATTATCACCCTTATGACTGCTCTTCTCTCGCCGCCGCAATACCAGTCTCACATCTCCGGGTCCCGCAAGCCGCTCCATGCCGGGCGGTATCCCTATATCAGCAACCACAAGCTCGCCGACATAGCTCTTGCTTTCGTTCTTCAACAAGCCCGGCTTGGCACGGTGGAATGTCACGGTGAGGTCGGCATGGACAGCCTTGTCACATTCGCCGGTATCAGGATTCAAGCCAGAAGGCACGTCAACTGCGAGCACAAAAGCTCCCGATTCATTTATGAGGTCAATAGCACTTGATTCAGGCTCCCTTATCCTGCCTCTCACTCCCGTGCCGAGCAGTGCATCTATTATCACATCGGGCTTGAGCGTTTCTTTCAGCGCCTTCAGAGTTGAAGAATCGGTTATCTCATCCATGCGGTAGCCACATTCGCTCAAAATCCGCCAGTTCCTCCTGCTCGCTTCCGTTCTCAGGTCCTTTGAACGCCCCACCAGTATCACCCTCACATTGGCGTTGCGAAGGTGCCGTGCAGCAGCGAGGGCATCGCCACCATTGTTGCCCTTACCCGCTATTATCACCACCTCTGCATCTTCACTGAATCGCTTCTTCAACTCGCTCGCAATACTCGCACCCGCGTTCTCCATGAGCTGTAACGGAGCGAGCCCGAAGAATTCACAGTTCGCATCCAGAGCAGCCATCTCCGCTGATGTTATAACGTCCATAGAGATTTTATTCATGCTCTTCATGCTCACTCTCCCAGCAGGCATTCTAAGAAAGGGTCTTCGGGTATATCCTTCACCGTCTGGTAGACGATGAATGTCTCTGTCCTCTCGACCGCACCAAATGAGTGCATTTGCCTTATAAACTCCGTCATCTCATCCTTATTCCTGAACAGGAGCTCGAGGAAGAGGTCAAACCGCCCAAATAGCAGCTGGATCCGCCTTACATTCCTGCTCCGGCGCAGGAACTCCAGCAGTTCGTTCCTCAGTCGCTCCTCCGGCTTCACAATCAGTAGAACATAAGCCATAAACTCAAATCCCAGCTTATCAGCGTCCAGGCATACGGAGAAGCCCTTTATTATACCCTCCGAACTCAACTTCTGCACGCGTTCAAAAGCTACCTGCCTGCTTATCCCGCATCTCCTGCCAACTTCTGAATAAGATAGTCTGCCATTCTCTATCAATGCCCGTAAGATACATCTATCTTTATCCCTGAGTTTCATCCCGTCTGAATTCTCTTTATTATTTGCAGAATAATAGTTAAATAGCAACGTCTAAAATTCAAACTCTTTAATCAGGTAAGCCAAGGCCCGGATTTGAACCGGGGTAGAGCTGATCTGCAGTCAGCCGCGTGTGCCTCTCCGCCACCTTGGCTGTGGCACTTTGCAGTTCTGATTTCATCTGAGTCCGGCAGATAAAGGTGTAGGACGTTAGTAGCTGCGGGCTGAAAATCTCCCCTCTCGGGTCGATTCTTACACCCCAGCCCTATCAACCCGTTCTTCTAACGGTGTCCAAGGGGTCTCTTTTCGGGGCTGGCTTCGAGCTTAGATGCTTTCAGCTCTTATCCATTAGCGCGTAGCTGC
>JAGGRS010000025.1 GCA_021159475.1 Candidatus Methanophagales archaeon | reverse complement strand
AACGAACATGAGACGATATAAGAGGTGATGGAGCATATTATTGCTGGAACCAGCGCATCTACCTCCATATCACGCCTGTATAGCGTTTCAATCCCGAAGAAAGCACCGCCAAGTGGCGATTTGAATATGGCGGCAATACCGGCACCCGCGGCAGCAGCTACTATCCTTCGCCTCTCCCGATCTTCTAATTTCAAAAAGCGACCCAATAACGAACCTACCGTAGCGCCCACCATTGCACTCGGTCCCTCACGACCCGCACTACCTCCTGAGCCTATTGTCAATGCCGAACATACACCCCTGACCAGCCCATCTCTCCATTTTATCAGCCCCCTCTCGTTATGGAAAGCGTCTATGAACACATCGGTCTCGTGAAGTTCCGGCTTCTCCACCCTCAGGAGTTTATACTTTATCAAGCCCGTGATCAAACCACCAAACGCTGGAATTAGAGCCAATAAGACCAGTAACCACCAGCGGTCGGAGAATGCATTCCCAAATAGCGGTCTGAAGCTGAAGAAGTGTGGTTCATTCACTGGCGATGGTGGGCTATAACCTCCGAGGAAGTGTAAAAATACAGATGATAGCAGGTCCAAAGCAAAAAAGAAGCAGACAATGGCGAGCCCAACTAAGATACCTATGATTGCATAATTAAATGTCTGTTTAGCCCACTCGCCCAGATATTTTATCTCACCCGTCACCTCTCTCTCACACGCTCCTTCGCCATTGTTATCATCGCTACTATGTCGCGTTCACTCCACCTTGAAGAGTCTATCACCAGGTCATAGCCCGAGAGGTCTTTCAGGTCTATCCCGTAATATCTCATGTATCGCGTATGTTCGGAACGCTCGCGCACTCTCATGCCAGATAGGGCAGTCTCGTAGGTTATGTGCTCACGTGCAGCGATTCTTCGCGCTCTTATCTCCTCCGGCGCCTTCAACCATATCTTCAGGTCCGCATCCCGAATGATGAATCCCGATAGTCTGCCTTCCACAATCACATCCTCTCGCTTCTTCGCCTCCTCTTCCTGCCTGGCATCTATCCAACGGTCAAAATCAGCTTCAGTCTCCGCCAATCTGCTGAACTGCTCTAAAGGCAGGCTCCTATCCGCTGCCAATCGTCTGAACATCTCACCCGCCGAAATCAGCTCCATTGATAATTCCTCAGATAATAACTTCGCTACCACCGTCGTGCCACTACCGGGGAGTCCGCTTATTGTTATTCGCATTTCGCACGATGTGCTGAGAACCAACTAACAGCTAACCTTTTATCACACCTATCGGTCTGAACGCCACGACCTTGGTGGCTATGCCCGAGACCTCACAGCTCTGCACTACGACCTCAGGGTCCTTATATGCCGCTGAGACCTCTTCCGCAAGTTCGCCATACCTGTCAAATGGTATGCCTCGCTTCCTTCTCACATCCCTCTTACTGCGCTCGCGCGCTTTCACCATTATACCGCGCCTGGTCAGCTCTTCCTTCACCTCACTACCACGGTATTTCCGCATCGCCGCCGTCCTGCTCAGCTCGCGACCCGAGCCATGAGCGCAACTGCCAAAGGTCTCACGCATCGCCAGTTCTGTTCCAACAGCGAGGAAACTGCGAGTGCCCATCGAGCCCGGAATCAGGACCGGCTGACCCAGCGTGCGGTAAACATGAGGTAGTCGCTCATCGCCCGCCGGGAACGCTCGTGTCGCGCCCTTTCGATGCACACACAACTTCCGCCTCTTGCCGTCCACGAAATGCTCCTCCTCCTTCGCTATGTTATGTGCGATGTCATATACCACGTGTATCCCCATCTCCTCCGCGTTCCGCTTCAGCGCATCTTCAAAGACCTTCCTCACCCAGTGAGTGGCAAGCTGCCGGTTCGCAAATGCGTAATTTGCACAGGCGCACATAGCCTGGAAGTAATCCATGCCCGTGTCACTGCTGAGGTAAGCGCAAGCCAGTTCTCGCTCCAGTTTCAGTATCCGCGCCAGTGTGGCATCGTCCTTCATCGCACGCTCGAAAGTGCGGAGATAGTAAGTGCAGACGCCATGCGAGAAGCCCCTACCACCGGTATGTATCAATACAGTCACCTGCCCAGGCTCTTCGAGCCCGAACGCCTTCGCAAGTTCTTCATTAAATATCTCATCCACCACACCCACCTCTAAGAAGTGGTTGCCTGACCCGAGTGTGCCGAGCTGCGGTGCACCTCGCTTCTTGGACTTCTCATCTATCTTCGCTGGATTCGCCGCCTTCAATCGCCCACCCTCCTCTGTGCGCTCAATGTCGTCATCCCAGCCATAGCCGTTCTCTATGCACCATTCCGAACCGCCCAGGAGCACATCATCCAGCTGGCTCGGTGTCAGCGTCACTTTACCGGAGAGCCCGAGTCCTGCGGGTATATACTCAAATAAGCCATCCAGTATCTCCTTCAGGTGCGGTCTGACCTCTTCCTCCTTTAAATTCGTCCGAATGAGCCTCACTCCACAATTTATATCATAACCAACCCCGCCAGGTGATATAACACCAGTCTCAAAGTCCGTGGCTGCAACACCGCCGATTGGGAAGCCGTAGCCCTGATGCCCATCGGGCATGACCATTGAGTATTTCACAATACCGGGAAGCGAAGCGACGTTAATCGTCTGTTGCAGTGTGAGGTCGCTCTTCATCTTCTCTAATAGCGCTTCTGATGCATATATCCGCGCCGGTACCCTCATGTAATCCTTATACGACGGGGGTACCTCCCATACATCTTCCCTTATCTTCTTCAGTGGGACTTCCATGTTTCAAGTAAGATAAGATAAATCTGCCTATATCAATATTTCGTGAGAATAGCAATGTAACACAGCCATCACTGCACTCTCACGCCCCCGTCGTCGGTGCAGCGCCCAGAGCCTCCTGCAACTGCTGCTGTAACTGCTGATAGCGCTTCATCACGCGTTCCTCCTGACGCTCCAGCGTCTTCAACCGCAGGTCATAGGTCTCTTTCTTCTCGGATAGAGCCTCTTTCACTTTCGTCTTATCCGCTTTTATCATCAGTTCGCCCACTGTCCGATATATAACGGAATTCTCATCGAGCTTCTCAAGCTCATTTAACGCAGCCTCGGCATCGCGAAGCAAAGCCTCCACCTGCATCTTCTGCCTGCTCACCGCTTCTAACTGAAGTTTCAACTGCTGCAACTGCGCAAGCTGGTTCTGCACCATCGGGGGTATTTCTCCACTTCCGCTCATCTTATCATCACTTCTGTTATCCCAGTTTATCTATTTTTTTCTTTTATCAATATAAATAAATAGCGATACAGGTATGGTAGAGCGAGTGGGGATACTGGTGGTCGCTTATGGCTCACGCGCCTCTGCGGTGATAGATGCGCTGAGCAGGAGTGAGAATTACGATACTCATTTCTATATCGCCGACAGACAGCGCAACCCGTTTAATTTGAGGCATGCAGAAGAGCATGTGGTGATCCCGGATCTGGATGTGAGCAGTATACGAGATTTTGTAGATGCGAACAAGGACAGGATAGATTTCGGGATATGCTGCCCTGAGGGACCTATAATCGCGGGTGTTAGGGACGTGGTAGAGCGAGATACGGGCGTGCCGATGATATGCCCGACGAAGAGATACGCGATAGAAGCCAGCAAAGCTTCACAACGCCTTCTGCTCGCTGAATGCTGCCCTGAAGCAAATCCCAGGTTTAAAATATTTCAGCGGAGTGAATACGGGAGCGAAGCGGCACTAAAAGATGCAATCCGGTCATTCTTGGACGAGCTGGACTCGGAAGTGGCGGTGAAACCCGATAAACCCGCCGCCGGGAAAGGAGTAGGCGTGTGGGGAGACCACTTTAGCAATAGAGAGCAGCTATTCGAGCATTTCAAGTCCATTTTTGAGAGCGGGAGCGATGTAATAATCGAGGAGAAGCTGGAAGGTGAGGAGTCAAGCTTCCAGGCGTTCTGCGATGGCAGGAATCTCGTGCCGGTACCGGATACGAGGGATTACAAACGCGCTTTTGATTACGATATGGGTCAGAATACAGGGGGTATGGGCTCTTACAAGGATACCGGGGATTGGCTGCCGTTCATGGATAGACGGGATAGAGAGGACGAGGTGAGGATAGTGCAGAAGATATTCAATGCACTAAGAGGTGATGGTAATAATGATGAGCTGAGGGGAATGCCTTTCTATGTCGCTTTCATGCATACGCGAGAGGGAGCGAAGATACTGGAGATAAACAGTCGTCCGGGCGATCCGGAGATTCAGAATGTATTGCCTGTGCTGAGAAGCGACCCTGTGGAACTCTGTTTTAGCATGATAGAGGGTAATCTATCACCATCGAAGCTGGAATGTGAAGCGAAGGCGACTGTCGTGACGTATGCCGTGCCTATGGACTACGGCGGTTACCGTGAGAGCTACGGTGGCGACAGGAAGGTGGATTTGAGTGGCTTATATCGTTTGAAAGAGAAATACGGTGATGACTTGCGAGTATATCCGGGCTCTATGGAGTTGAGAGCGGATGGCAATACCTATGCTCTCGGTTCAAGAACCGTATGCACGGTCGGCATCGGTGCGAGCATAGAGGATGCGAGAGCGATTTCGCTCGATGGTATCAGGCATATAGATGGAGCACTGTGGAACCGCTGGGATATAGGAGCACCACATTACATAGCGAGGAGCATACAGAGGATGAAGGAGTTGAGGATGAGGAGTTAAGGATTATGATTAAACCCACATTCCGCATCATATCACCATGTAAAATAGTCACTTTTATAGCTTAAAAAGTTCCAATAGCTGGAATCACAATCTCATATCCGAACTATTTGCAAAATAAGCGTGGATAAAAGACTTCAGATGCGAAAGGAGAAGATGCATAACCTGGGGTCATGATAGCGACAGTGCTTCTCGAACCGCCGACTCCATTACTTCTACCGGGGGTTCCATGCCCGTCCATATCCTGAACGATGCGGCACCCTGATACACAAGCATCTTCACGCCCTCGATTATCGTTTGCACACCCGCCTTCTTCGCTTCCCTCAACAACTTCGTCTCCGCAGGATTATAGACGATATCAAACACCACGAGCTCGGAATGCATCATCCCGGCATTCACTAACGTTGCATCTGCTCGTGGATACATACCAACTGGGGTGGTATTTATCAGGATATCGGCATCTCTGATATGGCGTTTAAGCTCTTCCTCGCGCAAACTGATAAAATCCGCATTGTGGAGTGAAGAAGCGAGCATAGCAGCTCTGTCTTCTGTTCGATTCGCTATCGTCAGTCTCGCACCTTCGGCATCAAGATAGAATGCGATAGCACGTGCTGCACCGCCAGCGCCGAGTATTAAAACCTCCTTACCTCTTATTTCTCCCACCCTCTCCTTCAATACCGTCAATGCACCTATGCCATCGGTATTGTAGCCAGTGGGAGTCCCGGAGGTGAAATCTATTGTATTTATCGCTCCTATCCGGGTCGCTACATCATCGGCATCAACGAAAGCAAGTGCCTTCTCCTTCAGTGGTATAGTCACATTGAGCCCGGCGATGCCCAGACTCTTTGCACCCCTTATCGCATCACCAAGCTCATGCTCAGCCACTCTAAATGCGAGATAAATAGCATCCAGCCCCAGAGCCTCAAATGCCGCATTGTGCATAACGGGCGAGAGGCTATGCTCTATCGGATCTCCTATGACCCCATATACCTTCTTAACCATGCCGTAACTCCTTTATTAGTCATTAGTCATTTTAACTATATTCCTTCTTTCAGACTAAAAGCATTAAAAGCCGATTGTGGGGTGCACCCCAGTGTTATTCATTTGAAGGATACCTGACCTCTACAGTCATCAGCTCCTTTGCCACCTCTACATTCTCAAATACACGCTTCGCCTCCTCCTCCAGTCTCTTTGCACTCTCAAGGTCAGAATATCGTGCACTGATATGCGTGAGTATAAGTCTCCTCACACCCGCTTCCTTCGCTACTTCCGCAGCTTCTAAAGCTGTTGAATGCATATATTCTATCGCATATTGCTTCACCTCCTCAGACATGGAACTGTCGTGTATCAGCAGGTCAGCACCTCTACTTGCTTCCACCACACTCTCACAGGGTCTTGTATCACCCGTATATACAATCTTTCTGCCCGGTCTCGGCGGTCCCAGAACCTGCTCCGGTCTTATCTCACGCCCATCAACCGTAACTGTGTGCCCTGATTGTAATCTGGAGAATAGAGGTCCGGGTTTGATACCGAGTTCTATCGCCCTCTCGCGATTGAATCGCCCGGGTCTCATATCCTCTTCCAGGACATAGCCTATGCTCTCGACATTGTGCACGGTTTTAATCGCTTTGATTCTGTATTTTTGCCGCCTGACCTCATCGCCGGGCTTCAATTCTATAGCCTTTACTTCAAACCCCTTGCCCACATAGCCGAGCGATAGGAGATGATAGAGGAACTTATCTACATGCCTCGGTCCAAAAATCTCCAATGGCTCCTTCCGACCCTGTAATGCCATCGTCTGCAGTAGACCAGGGATACCGAGCACATGGTCGGCATGGAAATGCGTGATGAAGATGGAACTCACCGCCATTCCCGTCTTCGCCCTCATCATCTGCCGCTGTGTGCCCTCACCGCAGTCGAAGAGCATCAGTTCACCTTCTCGATTCACAGCTATCGCCGATGGATTCCTGTTCGGTGTGGGTGTCGAACCCCCGGTGCCGAGAAAAGTTATCTTGAGCATGCTCTTTCTCTCGCTATATAAAGCATAAAAGATAAATAAAATATGGTGATTGGGGTGCACCCCTAAAAGTAGACACCAAGTTAAGAAATAAGAAAAAATGAAAAAGGGGGGTGCAAGATGAAAAGAAGGAGAACCTACACGAGGGACTTTAAGATCTCGGTGATTAGAGAGGTTGAGATGGGGAAAACGCTCGCCCAGGTGTCACGTAAGAACGAGATACATCCATCCCTCGTGGTGAAATGGAAGAAGGAATACTTTAGGGACCCGGAAAATGCCTTTCGTGGCAACGGGAGGGCATATAAAGAGCAAGCAAGGATGGCAGAGCTTGAAAGGCTGGTTGGGCAGTTATACGCAGAAAACGAGTTTTTAAAAAAGCATTGACCAGATTGGAAGGCAAAATCAAGGAAGAGGAGGTAAAAGAAGCACGGGGGTGAAATACATGCTCATAAAAGAGAGTCTCGAATCTGGAAGCCAAATATCAGTAAATCGAGCCACGCAATTATTGGGCGTAAGCAG
This sequence comes from Candidatus Methanophagales archaeon, assembly GCA_021159475.1. Lineage (GTDB taxonomy): Archaea > Halobacteriota > Syntropharchaeia > Alkanophagales > Methanospirareceae > G60ANME1. The sequence continues at coordinate 214 of JAGGRS010000025.1, read as the reverse complement.
ATGCGGGTTCTATAAGTGGCTCAGGCACTCGAAGACCCGGCAGGTGAACGCCATACCGGACATGGACGTTAGAAACCCGATTGAATCAGGTATGGGCTTCCGTTCAGCAGGAAATGCATCGGATGGAATCTGGATAGAAGCCTTCACACAGAACCGGCGTTAAAGGACGTATACAACAAAAAGAGGCTGCATTCTGCCATAGGGTACCGCTCTC
>JAGGRS010000196.1 GCA_021159475.1 Candidatus Methanophagales archaeon | reverse complement strand
GAAGATGAAGAAGGCATTTGCAGGAAAAAGGAAAGTGCTAATAATTGGCACTGTTGTGGAAATCGTTACTACCGCCAGAGGAAGTGGCACTACGAGACCCGAGGGTGAAAGGAAGAATAGAAGGGAAAGAATACGAAGTTAAGGAACATACAAGAAAGGCTGGTGGTGATAAAGAAATATTGGTAGATGTTTATATACGCATAAAAGAGCCTAAAAAGACGATTATTGCTACTGTTGATGTGGTAAAACAGGAAGTAATAGGGATAAACGAGACAAGTTCGTGGATATCCATACCCGAAAGGTGATGTTTATGCCACAAAACTTCCTTGACCTGCACATCGTGGACTTCTGCCAACTGGACTGCAAGCACTGCTATCTGAATAAAGGCAAGAGAGTCATGCCTCTGCTCAGAACTATATGCGAGGATTTCCTCAGCACCAATTTCCCACTGCCACGAAGCGAGCTCATCCTCAGCGGAAGACCGGCTCTTCATTCTCGCTATTCCCCATTTTAAGCGTGTGGCGCACATGGTGGTGAAGAAATTAATGCAAATAACAAAGATAGTGTAGTGACTTATAAAAAGATATTGGTTTTTGAAATTGGGAAATCATTTATATAGAAGTGAATATATAATTTTCTATACGTTGAGATTTTGAAGTAAGGAGGTGATAGAAATTGGGGAAGATAAAATTGGCAATTGCAGGTGTTGGGAACTGCGCAAGTTCTCTCGTCCAGGGTATTGAGTATTACAAGCACGTGGATCCGAAGAACTGCATTGGATTGATGCACTATGAGGTCAATGGCTACAAGCCGGGTGACATAGAGGTCGTTGCTGCTTTCGATGTGGACAAGAGGAAAGTGGGTAAGGACCTGAGTGAAGCGGTATTTGCCGAGCCAAACTGCACTACGGTCTTCTCCGATGTGCCGTATTCCGGAGTGGAGGTGAAGATGGGACCGGTGCTGGACGGTGTAGCGCCGCACATGCACGAATATCCCGCAGATAGGACTTTTGTCGTTGCTGATGCTGAGCCATGCGATGTGGTGAAGGAGTTGAGAGATAGTGGAGCGGAGATTCTCGTGAATTATATGCCCGTTGGCTCGGAACAGGCGACGAGGTTCTATGCAAATGCAGCACTGGAGGCGGGAGTGGCATTCGTGAACTGCATGCCGGTCTTCATCGCTTCTGACCCCGAGTGGGGTAGACGATTTGAGGAGCGGAATCTGCCTGTGGTCGGTGACGATGTGAAATCCCAGATTGGTGCCACGATTGTGCATCGGACACTTGCAAAACTCTTCTCCGACCGCGGCTGCAAATTAGAGCGGACATATCAGCTCAATACCGGCGGGAACACCGATTTCTTGAACATGCTGAACCGTGAGCGGTTAAAATCCAAGCGGATATCAAAGACGGAAGCGGTTCAATCGGTCCTCGCAGAACCACTTATGCACGATGATATCCACATAGGACCCTCCGATTACGTAGCATGGCAGCGGGATAACAAGATATGTTTCCTGCGAATGGAGGGACGAATCTTCGGCGATATACCCATAGACCTTGAACTCAGACTCTCAGTTGAGGACTCGCCGAACAGCGCTGGATGCGCGATAGATGCGATACGCGTATGCAAGCTCGCACTGGATCGCGGGATATCCGGACCCCTTATAGAGATTTCTGCATATACGATGAAGCATCCGCCGATACAGTATCCAGACGAAGAGGCGAGAGAGCTCCTGGAACGGTTTATAAAGGGGGAGACGACGGGCGAAAATGGCGATGAATTCTGAACCTGAACCCGCTTCCCCCTCAGTTCTTTTATCCCCTATTTTTCTCCCGCTCCCGTCAGTTCTCGCATCGCCAATCTACCCAGGAATACTACGAGGTCCACTATCTCAAATTTATAATTAGACTCTGACCCCTGTTCATGCTTCAGGCAATTAAAATGCGACAGGCATTTTGGGCATGTGGTTATCAGGATGTCCACATCCTTTGCTTCGGCTTCCGCCAGTCTCAAAACCCTCAATGCCTTGGTCGTGTCATTGCAGTTCATCATCCCGCTAACACCGCAGCATAGGGCGCTGTCCCTTGTATGTGCCAGTTCCACCAGGTTCGCTCCCGTGTTCTTTATTGCTTTACGCGGCTCCTCATATATTTTATAGCGCTTCAACGCGCACGGGTCATGATAAGCGACCTTAATGGCGTGGTTGTGAATACGTTCGGCATCGGGGAAGTGCAAGCGCTCACTCAACAACTCCGCGATGTGTATCACCTCCACGCCCTCCAGTTTATAATACCGCCTGAACATGAGGTAGCCCTCAGCACAACTCACTATCAGCTTCTTTATGCCCAGTTCCTTTATCCTCCGCTCATTGTAAGACACCAATTGTTGAAAGACCTTGTGGTTGCCCTGAAAAAGTGCATCATGCCCGCAGCATTTCAAATCCAGTAGTTTGGGCTTTATCCCTATCCTGTTCAGCAGCATGAGTGCATAATCGCCTATCTCGTGAAAGTTCACACCGACATCCATGAACAGGTCAAGGTAATCCAGACAGCCCGGGAAATAGCCATATTCACTTTTGTCATCGGTCTCTCCTTTAAAATCCACCGGTACACCCTTATCAAAGCGGGTCATGAAATACGCTATCTGTGATAATACCCGGTGTGCCACCAGCTCCTCATTCACAGGCTCCTTAGTCCTGGACCTTAACTCCATTATTAACGAAGGGAAATCTACACCCTGTGGGCACACATTATAGCAGTTCTCACAGATAAGGCACTGCCAGCGCCAGCGCATATTATCATCATCGTCAATTCCACGTGTTGCAAGCTCATAGATGCTATCACGCGGGTTGAACTTCGATACGCGCCGCAAGGGGCACGAACCCGTGCACTCACCACACTGGTAACAAATTCGCGCTATGCGTAGTAGTTCCTCAGGAATGAACTCCATCCTCCATAAAACTCAACCATTTTAACTTCTATAAATAGACATACTAATTTTTTCTCGCCCCGGTCTTCAGTGATGATGCAACTCCAGTTCCGCGGGCGTGTTTATGTTCGTAAATGTCTTTAAGTCCGGGTCTATCCCCCTTATCTTATCCACCGGCAGGAGATAGACATCCAGCTGCGCCACTACTTTTGACAGCCTTCTATTCCCCTCTTCTATCACATTCTTTATCGCACTCAGGGTTGGCTCTCTCCGATATACGGCATGCAAAGGCTCCAGCATCCCTCTCTCCCGGTCCCAGCATGGCACCACCGCATCATACCCCGAGGATGCGATTATATCAAAGAGGAATTCCACAACCTCTGGATTTATAAACGGCATATCGCAGCCGATAACGAGGCAGTGGTAACAGCGAGTGTGTTCAAAAGCGGCAAGTAAGCCAGAAAGAGGTCCAAAATCGGTGAAATAGTCAAATACAATACGAAAATCCCCGGTTATTCTATTCCTTATCTCTTCTCCCTGCTCACTGTCCCTTGCTGCTACAATCACCTCATTTGGGGCTACCCATGCTACTCTATCAATGGTATGCTGTAATAGCGGTAGACCGTTCAAAGTGGAGAGGCATTTGTCCTGCGATTGGAATCTCTCACTTTTACCGCCCGCAAGGATGACTATTCCTCGCCCGCAGCTCTTATCCTTATCTCCCATTATATTTAAATACTGTAACGATTAGTTTATTATTCGTGGGGTGATGTGTTATACATGGATATACAAATGCAAGTGCGAGACATAGTATTTGGATTAATACTGGTATTATCCGGTTTCGTGCTGGTCTATAAGCTGGTCTATGATTACAGACGAGGAGACCCGGTAGTTGCCCTATCAACTATATTGGTGATAGGAATGATAGCAGCACTGCTCTTAAGTCTTAGCGAGCGATTAAACAGGTTTGAGATTGCGTTGAAGGAGCAAGAACGCTCTTTACATGTGAGTATGCACTCGGTGGAGGAAGAGGTGAGGGATAAAGTTGGGGGTGCAATGAAGAGGCTGGAGGAAGTGAGAGAGGAACTGCTTAGAAGGGGATACCGGTAAGGTAAGTAAGCATGTGGCAAGAAGTGGTGGATAAATTCAGCGGTCTGCCATCACAGAGGAAGGTTGTGGAACTGCTACTTGAGATGGGTTTCCAGGTAACTCCCACGGGGCGGATAACATCAGCCGGTATTGAGATACCACGGACGCAGATAGCGAAGAAGGCGGGTGTGGACAGGAGGGTGGTGGACAATACGGTAAGGAGGATACAGAAAGATTCGGAGCTGCAGAAGATATTCGCAAATATGCGCTCCATTGCATTCCTCGCCGATGTCGCACCGCTACTCGGACTCAGTGTTATCATCATACACCCGAGGGATGCGAGGGAGAAGGGGATACTGGCAGCGGTTGCTACCGTAATGGCGAAGCAGGGTATATCCATACGACAGGCGGTCAGCGATGACCCTTATCTTGTGGATGACCCCAAACTTACGATTATCACCGATAAAAAGATACCGGGCGCGGTAATAGATGAGATAGGGCAGATAGAGAGTGTGAAGGGTGTGCAGATTCATCAATGAAGCGGGATGAAATTCGGTGTAGTATCGGAAGCGGAGATTCTGGAAGGTAAGACGACGGACGTATACTTCCTCAGGACTGAGGAGGTTCTGAGAGCGAAGGGCGTGAATCCGAAGGTCGTTGCTGAGGTCAGCACCACGAAAGGGGGCTGGGCGGTATTAGCGGGTCTGGAAGATGTGGCGCATTTACTGGAAGGTAAGAAGGTGGACGTGTATGCGATGCCGGAAGGCACGATATTCTTCCCTTACGAGCCCGTTTTGCAGATTGAAGGTCCTTATCTGGAGTTTGCACGCTATGAGACACCTCTTCTTGGCTTCCTCTGTCACGAATCGGGTATAGCGACGAAGGCAGCGCGGATAAAGCGTCTCGCGGGTGATGTGCCGGTGGTATCATTCGGTACCAGGAGGCAGCATCCGGCGATAGCGGCGATGATAGAACGATGTGCGTATCTTGGCGGTATGGACGGAGTGAGTTGTGTCGCCGGTGCAGAGCGGATAGGGATAAAAGCAACGGGCACGATGCCTCATTCACTGATTATATGCTTCGGTGAGGGCAGACAGGAGGATGCATGGAAGGCGTTTGATGAGGTCATCGCACCGGACGTGCCGCGAATATGCCTCTGTGACACGTATTGTGATGAGAAGAAGGAGTCAATAGCGGCGGCGGAGGCGCTCGGGGATTCGCTCTATGCAGTTAGGCTGGATACGCCGACGACGAGACGGGGGGACTTCCGACGAATTATAGAAGAGGTGAGGTGGGAACTTGACATCCGTGGTTATAAGAATGTGGGTATTTTTGTGAGTGGCGGTATAGATGAGGCGGAGGTGCTCGCACTGCGGGATATCGTATCGGGGTTTGGTGTGGGAACGAGCGTTGCAAATGCTCGCTGTATAGATTTCGCACTTGATATAGTGGAGTGCGAGGGCAAGCCGGCGGCGAAGCGAGGCAAGCGAGGTGGTAAGAAGCAGGTGTATCGGAGTAAAGGCGCAATAGAAGAGGGTAAAGACGTGATAACGCTGGCGGGCGAAGAAGCACAAGCGCTGGATGGCGATATGGAGCCGTTACTGAAGCCGATGATTAGAGGCGGAGAGATAGTAGCGGAGTTCTCTTTCGAGGTTGAAGATGCGAGGGCGCGTGTGAAGGCGCAATTACGGAGGTTGAACGTAAACGATTGAATTAAGATGTGAGCAATTAAGCACAGGGAATCTGGAATGCTACAGATGTTACGGCTTCTCATAGGTTCTTGCATGCTGGTATACGGGAGCTACTCTGATGTGAGGACAAGGGAGGTCTCCGATGTCGTATGGCTCGTCATGACCGTTTCCGGTATCATTTTTGCGGGCGTAGAGCTCTTCATGGGGCGTCTGGTTCTTTTTCAGGTCTTTAAATCACTACTCGTGGGCGGTATCTCTGCTCTTCTGCTCTATATCCTCAATTTCGGTGGCGCTGACATAAAAGCGATTATCTCAATCTCTATTCTCTTCCCGAACTTCCCTTCACTCTCCGCTTTTCATCGCTACCTGCCCATGATGGGCGTTCCACCACTGGATATCTTCGTGCTCAGCACGCTTACAAATAGTTTGCTCATCGCTCTTTTAGCCCCTATCTCGCTCTTCTTCTACAACCTGCTCAGAAGGGATTTTTCACCACTTATGTTCCTCGGTTACAGGGTGGAGATTCCCGCATTGAGGAGGAGAAGGCACTTCAAGTTGATGCATGAGATAGAAGATAAGGGGTCTGAAATAGAGAAGAGATATATATGGGGTGGCATAGAGCCAACGGAAGAGGTATTAGGGCTTCTCGGCGATTTGGAGCGAGCTAAAAAGATTAAAGAGGTCTGGGTTACACCGGAACTCCCTTTTATCGTGTATCTCACCGCCGGCTTCTTCACCGCCGCTTTATACGGCGATTTCATCTCAACCCTTCTCTTTTAACCACAAGATTAAACACACCATAGCGTGAGCCTGACTTCGTAAACTTCTACGTGGGGATTGACGAGTGTTACGAGTCGTGATACCGTGACCGCGTTCTCTGGAGGTTCCCCATAAGGTGCGCTAAAATTCTGTAAGTCACATCCATTGTAAAGTTCGAGTTTGTAAAAGATACCCTTTTTATCTGTAAGATTGGTTTTTTCCCACTCTTGTTTAAAGCCCGTAATGTTATTAGTTTCCACAAAGTGATAAAGCCAACTTTTGTGGTCTGGTTGCTCCATATCGAGAATACTGAGGAAGTCATTGCCATAAAGCGCGAGTTGCGTATCCATGCTACCTTCCACCTGCGTTTCACCCGGTGCAGACCGCGCAGTGAAGGCTACCACACCTATAATCAGCATCAATGCGAGTAATGCTTCAATGGTATGCATCTGCCCTTTTTTGTTCGTCAGCATCTTGCTTCCACCTCTACCTCTTAACGCCATATACAGACCACGAGTTTTGCTGCACACTTCACATCCCCTATCTTCGTGCAATTTGTAAGATTGACGGGATTATCAATCGCAACTATTCTTTCTATTTTCTCTACGGTGACACCGCTAACAGGAATCGGGTCGCCTATCTGCAATAGAGGCTCATTATCATTATAAATCACACTTCCGTTGAACGCCTCCAGCGTGATATTGTAACGGTAATCCAGATGATTCCCATTGTAGGTTACAAATAGTCCTAACTTATCACGAATTTTACTTTGATTTGCCGTATCGTTCCACCAATTCTGAAGAGCATCTATCTTACACCTTGAGAGGTTATTCGGAACAACATCTTCAGAGGAAGACCATGCAGGAGCGGGCATCGCAAGCCCTATCCTCTTAACGTTTTCGTGATAATCCGATAGATTATTACAGTTTTTAGTATAATTCCACTCCTGTCCTTCGGGGTCTTCCCACCGGGAAGTTATGCTTCCACTTTTTTTTTCGTATATCCCGCCATC
>JAGGRS010000068.1 GCA_021159475.1 Candidatus Methanophagales archaeon | reverse complement strand
GGTGGTTGGGAATGAGAGGTAGGGTTTATAAAGTCAAAAATTTCAGGACTACACAGAACTGTTTAAGCTATAAAAGTGACTATTTTAGGCGGTGATACGATATATGAATCTAAATAATGAAAAGGGAATAGACCCCACGGTAGAGGCAATTGTAGAGATGTTACCAGAGAATTTTTTAAGAAATACTGCACGAGAGAGCGTACTTATTATAAGGGAGCGTAAAATTGACCCGGTTATTCTTTTCTGGGTGTTAACGCTTGGATTTGGTACAACATTTACCTCTGCCATGGATGCGATCCAAATGTCAAACGAGAGAGGCTGATGGAAAGATGGATTATTTAACCGAGCACGCATGGGAATGAGCTTCATTTATTGCGTTTAATACTTTTTTATGCTCTATCTCCTCTTTTCTTTTCTGTTCTCTTAATTTCTCCTCTGCGAGTTTCTTGTTATTCTTTGCTTTTTCAAACTCTGTGTCAATCTCCAGAGTTTTATCGTAGTATCTTATCGCTTCCTCGTATCTTCATGACTCATCAAGGGCAACTCCTCTGTTGTTCCAAACATCCGCATCCTTCTTCTTTCCAAACAAACCCATCATCCCACCTCCTTCACCAACCAGCCCTCCTCACATCTCTTCAATCCACTTCTCTCAATCACATATTTCACTTCGTTCTTCAAAAAATTGAATACGCCAATATCATCAAATATAACCTTCCCCTGCGTAAACGCATCTAAAAGAACCGTATTCTTATTTTCAATCTCTTTTAAACAATCCTCTATGGTATAGCAAAACAAATCAGCGGGGAAAAACTATTTCCAATGCCAAATCTTCTTTATCTCGTGCTATAATAACTATGTCGAAATTACTCAATAAATTATCTTCTCCTTTAGTCTTTGACCCGAACAGGATTACGCACATCCCTTTCCTTTCCAATCCTTTAATAAACGCTTTGAAATCTTCTTCCCGTTCATCATGCATTACCCGAATTACTCATAATACCTCTGCATAGTTCAATATCTCCTCCATACATTTTATCGCTCTTCCCGCCTCTTCCTTTTCATATTCTGTAACCCTTGCATCCGGGTATCTTGCTTGCGTATAATGTTCACCCAGTTCCTTTGAACACTTCATTACATCCTCTGGCACTTCATATCCCAGCTTCTCGATAATTCTCAAAAACTCAACCAAAGAACGCGTATATGGTTTCAACCCACTTTTTACTATTATCTTCCCTTTCAAATATAGCTCTGCCGCCTGCTGACTTGAAAAACAGGCTATGTCATAAAGTGTTCTTCTCATCTTCTCAATCTCTTTGGATAGTCCTTCTAATTTGTCGATCCCTCTTAATTTAGAATTCTGGATTATGGGTCGTACTACGGAGGGGGCTAAAAACATTGGTATTTTGCCCGCTTGTTATCTAAAAGTATTTACAACTGATGGATGATTCTCGCACCCGAATATGATATTCTACTCTGTCTCACTTCACCGAATTCCCGCAGTGCTTCACTATCGCCCGGCACGAATACTGTCTCACCGAGCATAGCAACGCTTGCGACTTTGCCTTCCGCTTCAACTGCTTCGATTGCATCACGGCATCGCTCACTCATCAGCCCGGTTTGTAATGAGAAATCACGTGCTGCACGCATGAACGTATCCAGGTCAGGCTTCTTCAGTAGCTCCTTCAGGGCTGCTCTACCCGCTTCGTTCACACTCCGTATGATGGATGCATCCCGCAGTATCTCCCTTGTTGCCTTCACTCCAAATGTGACGTAACTTATCTTCACCTCCTCTGGTGGCAATATAATTTTATCAACCATGCCAATACCGGGCGGTCCTGGCTTCTTTCTTATCACAACGCCGCCATAGGTCTCCGCAATTACGTCGCCCAGCCCCGTATTGTTCTCCACTTCCGCGAGGTGCGCTATCTGTGCAACCTCATTCAATGTCATCCCGAGCGAGAGGCGCGCATTTAATGCAAGTGCAGTACTGAGTGCCCCGGCACCACTCGCTCCGAATCCCGCTCCAATTGGAACTTCAAACCTGCTTGACACCCGAATGGGGTATTCACCAGCCATGCGGCGGCAGACATACTCGGTGGTGCTTGCTTCTCCACCCTCCACTCCTTCTATCTCTATCCTTATCCCCGGTCTCATATCATCCACCGATACTTCTGTTACACAACCCGCCTCCAGCACGATACCACAGCCAATAGAGCCTTTATACAGCGGATTCCTATCATCACAGATAGCAAAGATACCGGTTATGTGCGATGGCGAATAAGCTTTAACCCCTGCTCCTGCATCGGTCCTGGCACGCATATCCACTCTACGCTACGGATTTATAAACTTAGCAGCTATTATTTTTTATTGAGAGAATATGGCAGCAGTAGGTCGGATATGTAAAGCTAAGGGCAATTGCGCGCCCGAGGTGCTGGAGACGGTTGTGGAGATAGCGGTCAGCATAGCGAGGCAGAGTATAGAGCACAGGCGAATGGGCGCCCTGTTTGTGGTTGGTGATGAAGATAGAGTATTAAAGAAGTCTACACCGCTCATCCTGGACCCTCTGGCGTGTCATCCGAAAGAGGCAAAGGATATAAGGAACGCAAATGTCCAGAGCACGATAAAAGAGCTTGCAAAGCTCGACGGCGCTTTCATCGTCAGTGCAGATGGGTATGTTCTTTCCGCAGCGAGGTACATAGAAGCGAGCTATCGCGATATTGACCTCCCTATGGGGTTTGGTAGCAGACACATGGCAGCAGCGTCAATATCTAAGGATACAGATGCCGTTGCGGTTGTTGTCTCGGAGAGTGACGGCGTTGTGAGGATATTTGACAATGGTGAGCTGGTAGCGGAGATATTATCGGGGATATGGGAATTAGATAGGATAAAACCACATATAAGGGGCAAATACGAGAAGATAATAGAGAAGAACCTGGGCTTGACTATGATAATGAAGAAATAGCATTAAATCAAACACCGAAGAAGATACACGAAAGTATGAACACACACGCTGAGACCAGAACGATGGTTGCACCCGATGGGAGATTGAATAAATAAGCGAGCAATAACCCGCAGAAGGTTAATATCGCGGAAAGCGCAACAGAGCGCACAATCATACCATGCATGCGGGCTGAGAATCGCCTGCTGATCGCCGCAGGCATGGTCAGCAGGGCAATAACCAGTATAATACCCACCACTCTTATCAATGCCACCACGGTCAGTGCAATAAGACATAATAACAGGAGGTATAACCGCTCTGTGCGGAGTCCAATCGCCGTTGCATACTCCTCATCAAAGCATATAGCCTCAAATTCATGGTGATACAGAGCCACCACGCCGATGATGACCGCATCCAGGAGCAGCATGAGCATAATATCACTCCTGGATACGGTCAGGATATTACCAAATAGATACCCAAAGAGGTCGGGTGCATAACCAGGGGTTAATGCAACGAGGATAATACCCAATGCCATTCCCGTAGCCCACAGGATGCCTATTGCGGTATCTTCCGGTATCTTTGTCCGCCTGCTCACAATGCCCATGCTCAGTGCAGAAGCGATGCTGAAGGGTATAACACCCAGAACGGGGTTCAAACCCAGGAAATAGCCCAGACCGATGCCGCCAAATGCCGCATGTGCTATCCCCCCGCTTATGAACACTATCCTCTTCACTACTACATACACACCCACGATTCCACAGGCAATACTGGCTAACAGCGCCGCTATTATCGCATTTCGCATGAACTCATATCCTATAATCGCTATCATGAACACTTTAAAAAGAAAGCATTACCAGAGAAAAGGGTTAGCTTTTTCTCCATAATCTATCGGGCTCTCCTCAAACCTCCAAACCCCGCTATGGGTCCGCTATAATACCGGAACATAAACCCTGGCTCTCCAATTCGTGCTTGAAGTCCGTTAAATCACTGTCGTTCGTTACTATCGGCGCTTCTCTCTCCTTTGAATATACCAGCAGACTCATATCAACATCTGAGGGATATGGCTCTCTCGTCCTCTTCCTCTTCATGTGCTCCACCATCTTTGGCGTGCCAACGAGCGACTCGTAAAAGCCCCTCACTCGCTCTATATCCTTATGCGCAGGCTCATATTCCACAACTGTGAACCACGTCTTATTCTGTAACCGCTTGATCTTCTCCTCCGTCTTCCTCGCCAGTCGTAATTTAATCCTGTCGGAGATTCTCGCCCTCTCAGGCAGTCCAATCAAGTCCTTCGTCCGGTAGTCATCACAGAATTCCTCCACTATCTTCGCTATACCCTTATTGTATATCTCATTCATCACCCCCGATATGGTCACAATCTCAAAACCGGAATTTATAAACTGTTCCGTCAGGTTCTGTATCTTGTTTGTGAACTCCATGACCCTTATAGTCACTGTTCGCCCCCTTATCCTCTCCTCATGCAGGAAGCAGTAATAGATAATCGAGTTGGCATCATATATGACTGTCTTCTTCTGGCTCACCACTTCCATCCTTTATTCCTCAACGTCAACAAATACTGAGAGGTCTATCCCCTCTTCATACAATGCCGGTAGCACCTTATACTCCTCCGATGCTTCCTGGATCAGTTCAAAATCCTCCTTTAAGTCGTTCAGACAGACCTCGCCCACCAGCTCCGGGTTATCGCCCATCAGCTCCCTCAATAGCATGACCTTCTTCACGTAACCACTTATCAGGGTGATCAAATTATCCTTCTGAAAGCTATCTACCAGCTTCTCTCGCTTCAATACCAGCATGCAATAGTCCAGTGAACCGAGTAAGAACAGGGTGTTTCCGTTTGATTCCATGCCTGAGAAGTCATGCAACAGGAGATTTATCTCGCTTTTTATCTGATTCTTCAACTCCCCATATTCATCTTCATATTCGGTTCGCATTCGCAGCTTCGCTCCCGGACGCTGATGCACATTATTATCATTGTATACATAATCCCTTAATTTCACAACAGGGAGTGAGGAATACTCCTCTAAAATATGGTCAAATGCATTTTTGACCTCTACGGGCAGGTTATTCATCAGCTCCTCCGCCACTCTCGCACCCTCCTCTGTTATCTCAAATACCCACCCGTTCTCGAATGATACCCGTAGATAGCCACGTGCGCCAAGGGAGATGGCATCCTGCTTTATGCTCGCACACCTGGGTCCGCAGTAGTCATTCACGAACACATATTCTATGGGTGCATTCCCCTCCACCTTCGCAAGATAAAGGTACTTCTGAAGGTTAAAGCTATTATAAACCCGCTTCAAACGATACACTACATACAGAATCGGCCAGTACTTAGGCAACCCCCCACTTACACTTTTATCCACCATGCTATGCTATTATACTATTCTTATCCAAGAAGAGAATGGAAAACATTATTTATAAGCTTTTCGGGAACAGTATTTATATCATCTCGTTAACTCTTAATGTAATGGCAATGGGGCGAGAGAGATGGGAGATGAGTTAGAGTTAGAACGCATATTAGAGCGATACAGAGCTGCGGGCAGGATTCTGGTTGAGGTTAGAGAAGCGGCATTGGAGCTGGTGAAGCCCGGGAATCGGCTGCTGGATGTTGCGGAATTTGTGGAGAGTGGCATAAGAGATAGAGGTGGAGAACCTGCTTTCCCGTGCAATATCTCAAGGAATGAGGAGGCTGCGCATGCAACACCCTCAATAGACGATGAATCGGTATTCGAGCAGGACGACCTCGTAAAGTTGGACATCGGCGTTCATATAGATGGCTATATCGCGGACAGTGCTGTGACGGTGGATTTGAGTGCCGATGGTAAGCATAAAGAGCTGATAAGTGCTTCGGAATCGGCACTGTATGAAGCGATAAAGGTGATTCACGATGGCGTCTCCACCGTAGAGATAGCGGAAGTGATTGAGAATGCGATAAGAGAGAGGGGATACAAGCCCATTGTTAATCTATCGGGGCATGGTCTTGCCCGCTACAATTCGCACGCACCTCCCACCATTCCAAATGTGAAGTATGAGCATGGGCATGGCGTTATACTGAAGACGAACGATGTAATTGCGATAGAGCCATTCGCAACCGATGGCGGCGGTAAAGTGGTGGAGGGCGGCAATGTGGAGATATACAGTTTGATAAAGCCGAAACCTGTCAGGATGAGGGAGGCGAAGAAGTTGATGAACGAGATAAAGAAGTACCATGGGTTACCTTTTGCGAGACGCTGGCTACCCCGTGAGAGACTCAATTTGGTGCTCAAGACATTGAAGGATACAGGTGTGTTGAGGGACTATCCGGTCTTGAGGGAGGAGGATAAGGGCTTAGTTGCTCAGGCTGAGCATACTGTAATCGTAAAGGAGGATGGTTGCGAAGTTACCACTTCTTCTACTCCTAAGCAATAAGAATAAAATTGGAGAAATGAGAAGCCTGCTTGTATCATCAGTGGAGGAATATTCAGGAAAGAGCGCGGTGATAATAGCGCTGGGGTTGATATTGCGTGATAGGGGCTTTAAAGTCGGATATTTTAAACCCTTCGGCGTTGGCATCTCTCGGATAGGTAACCAGCTCATTGATGAAGATGCCTATAATACCGCAAGTGTACTGAATATCGGGGATGATATAGATGATATCTGCCCCATCAAGCTCGATAGACCTTATGTTGAATTCGTCTGTTCAGCGGATCCGGGGCAATTGAAGGAGCGGATTGAGCGTGCCTATGCGAGAATCTGCTCGGGTAAGGATGTTGTGCTCGTTGAAGGCGCGGTTGAATACAAGGTGGGCAGGATGCTGGGGGTCTGTGACTTCGATATCTCTTCTCTACTTGACCTGGATATCCTCATGGTCCTTCGTTATACGAGTGATTTCGTTCTTGACCGGCTTATGACGGCTAAAGAGATGTTTGGTGACCGGCTCAAGTTCGTGCTCTTCAATCAACTCGCAGGCTATAAGAGAAACTATGTCAGGTGCATAGCGGAGAGATACCTGGAGAAAGGAGGAATGAAACTGCTTGGTGTATTGCCCCATGACCCCCTACTCGCTGGCTTATCTGTGAGTGAAATTGCCGATGCCTTAGGTGGTGAATGGCTCGTTAAGCCACGAGATGAGGATGTAATCATTGAGAGTTTCCTGATAGGTGCGATGTCGCCGCATTCGGCATTGAAATATTTCAGACGCGTGAGGAAAGCGGCTCTGGTCACCGGTGGAGACCGCGCGGACTTGCAGAACCTCGCACTCGAAACGAATAATATCAAGTGCCTCCTCCTGACCGGGCATCTTGAGCCACCGGGCACGATACTGGGCAAGGCGGAAGAGAAGGAGGTCCCGGTGATTCTCGTCGCTGACGACACACTCACGACGATGGAGAAGGTGGATGAGATATTTGGTAAAGCGCGAATAAGGGGCAATGCGAAGATAGAGCGAATAAAAGAGCTGGTGGAGAGTAATCTTGATCTGGAAGCTTTGATGAAGTCGCTCTCACTCCCCTCTTCTATGCATAGATAGCTTCTCCATCACA
>JAGGRS010000243.1 GCA_021159475.1 Candidatus Methanophagales archaeon | reverse complement strand
AAAGACAACGACAAGGGCAAAGGAAAAAGCGAAGAAGGTAAAGCATGGGAGGCGATAAAAGATGTTCGACCTTCACACCCATTCCATCTTCAGTGACGGTGAGCTAATACCGAGCGAACTGGTGAGAAGAGCGGTGTTTAATGGCTATGAGGCGGTTGCAATCACAGACCATGTGGATTTCACGAATATGGAGTATGTGCTTCAAGGATTAAAGAAGCTGGAATTGCAGAATAGCCGCCGCGATATAGAAGTGATAATTGGTGTGGAGATAACCCATGTGCCGGCGGTAAAGATAGAGAAGGCGGTGAAGATGGCGCGGGATCTCGGTGCTGAACTGGTGGTTGTGCATGGAGAGACACTGGTGGAGCCAGTAGAGAGCGGCACGAACAGAGCGGCAGTGAGTAACCCTTCGGTGGACATACTCGCACATCCGGGTCTCATAAGTGAGACCGAAGTGGAGCTTGCGAAGGAGAACGATGTCTACCTTGAGCTCACGTCAAGGCAGGGGCATTGCATGGCTAACGGGCACGTAGCACGTGTATGTAGCGATTTAAATGCGAAGATGCTGCTCAACTCCGATTTGCATGCCCCTGAGGATTTCCTCAATGAAGAATTAGCACAGAAGATACTCGCAGGTGCTGGATTGAATCCGGAGTCTGCGGCGAGAGTGCTGCGTGTATACCCACGTGAATTAATGAACAGGGTGCTTGAAGATTATAGATGAAGATGAACAGAATTAGCAGCTTCTATAAACCGCTTCACCCTATCTTCGTCTTTTATCCTCAGCTCGCGTTCAACGCCACTGGAGACGTCCACCGCATACGGCTTGACCATGGCTACTGCATCGGCGACGTTATCGGGGTTCAAACCGCCGGCGAGTATCACGGGCTTATTCAATTGCTCCACAATTGCTCTGCTTATGCGCCAGTCATGCTTCTTACCCGTGCCACCTATCTGGCTGCCGCCCGAAGCGGTATCAAGCAGTATTGCATCCACAGCATTCTCATAAGCGATAGCATGTTCCAGACATTCTCGCTTATCACTATCACTGCCACTGCCCACACCGACCTTCTTTATTATTGCCATCCGCTTCTTCACCATTTTGCGTATCTCAGCAACGAGCTCTACCGGCTCCGCTCCGTGTAGCTGGATACAATCAGCACCAGTGGCTTCTATCATCTTTATTCGCCCGGCTACCGCTTCCTCACTCATTCCGTCCAGCGTGACAACCACGACCCTGGATACGAAGGGTGGCAATGACCCAAATATAACCTTCGCTTCCTCCAGACTTACATATCGCGTGGTATTCGCGACATTTATAACACCGATAGCATCGGCACCCGCTCGCGCCGCCATCACTGCATCTTCCACCCGCGTATTACCACATATCTTCACCCTTACTCTTGTTCTTATTCTTACCATTTCAAATACAAATAGAGGACAGGACAATTCTCTTCTCCTCACGCCGTCGCTTACCTCTATCGCTTCGCCATTCCTTCATACGCTCGTTCAGCATACGTGCATCAATGAATGCGAAATCGGCTCGCACCGTAACCGGGATCTCGTCGGCGGAGAATGTCGGGATGCCGAACTCAAAGAACTTCTCAGCAGCAAAATGTGACATCTCCTTACCATATATGACAGCGGACACACCCTTCCTCGCCAGTAATTCCGCCGTGTTCGCACCACCGCCACTGCCATTCTCCAGATATACTACTTCGCCTCGCTTAAATCCGTATCGCTTATCCACCTCCTGAATCGCGTCGCGATTGAATGATTTTATCACCTTTATCCTCTTCCCGTTCTTTATTTCCTTACCCCATTTCAGTTCTTCTATGATTTTTCGCAATTCCTCGTTCTCTGCCTCTTTAACTCTTATCTCTCTCCTCAGCCTGTTTATCTCCCTATCCCTCCTCCTTATCTCTTCTCTCTCTTCTATCTCCCTCCGACTCATTGACCTGATGGTATCCATGCGTGCACGCAAGTCCTGAATCTCATGCTCTTTCGCATCGAGCTCAGACCTCAGAGCCGCATTATACTCCTTCATCGCCTCTATCTCACGCTCTTTAGCTTTTATTGCCCTGCGCAATTGCAGAATATCGCTATCAATCCTGCGCTCATCTTCATCTCCTCCGCCATCGCCACAGGCATCATGCCCCTCCTCTGTGCCTGAATGAACCAGACTCTTAATTGCAGCACTGATGGACAAGCCTTTCACTACCAGTGCCTTCACCTCTTCCACATCTACGTCCGGAGGTGTCTTCTTACGCACCTGAGCGAACTTCCGCTTGTATCGCTTGAATGCGTGGATGCAGGCAGCCAGAGCATCCCTCTCATGCACATTCCTGTATTCATAACCCTCGCCCTTCGTCAGCGCTATCTTCTCCTCCGTTGTGAGCGATTCACTCAACTCATGGATATGCGATGAGAAGACCTTGCTTATCTTCTTCACCATTGACGGTGTCGGAGTAACATCAGAAGCCACTATCAGGGGTGTGCCACGAGATATTATTCGCCTTATTGCATCTGCGATGGAATAGTTCTTCGAGCTGAAGACTTCTATTGGCTTACCTTCGAGGTCGAGCATGGCGAGCCCGAGCGTGGTACCGGGATCTATGCCAACGATGGTATATCTGTGTCTGTGTCTATGTATATGCCTCGATGCCATCTATTTATTTATAGCTTCTCTTCTTTTAAAAAGCTGGTGATACGTATGAAAATCGGGCTGATAGCCGATACACATGATAATTTAGGTGCGATAAGCGAAGCGGTGGAGATATTCAATCGCGAGGGTGTGGAGATGGTGATACATGCCGGTGATTTCGTTGCACCATTCACAGAGAAGCCGTTCAGGGCACTAAAAGCGCCTCTAATAGGGATATTTGGTAATAATGACGGCGATAAGCTGCTATTGAGCAGGAAGTATCACGAGAAAGGTGTTGGGGAGCTCTATGAGGACCCTTACAAGCTGGAGATTGCGAATAAGCAGGTAATTGTGACGCATAAGCCGGGATTAGTACCAGCTCTGGCTGCTTATTATGATGTGGTAGTCTATGGACACACGCATAAGGTGGTGATAGAGCAGGAGGGCAATACGCTAATTGTAAATCCCGGGGAATGCTGTGGCTACCTGACGGGTAAGAGGACGGTAGCGATACTGGACCTGGCGAGATGGGAAGCGGAGATGCTGGAATTTTGAGCGGCACAGAAGATGGGATGGTGAGGGATGGATATGTCAGGGAAAAATAGCAAATTATTTATATTGTAAATGACAAGACATGTAAAAAGGAAGAAAGAAAAGGAGGTATCCGAATGGGGACGTTATATGAGGACATAGTTGATTACGGCGGTGAGGTCTTCGGCAGGGAGCACATGGAGACGCTCAAGGCGTGTGTTCAGTGTGGCAAGTGCACGGGCGGGTGTCCATCGGGGCGTAACACGGCGTTAAGGACGCGGAAGCTAATGCAGATGGCTCTACTGGACCTGAGGGAGGAGATTTTTAATGCTCCAGAGCTGTGGTTCTGCACAACCTGTTTCACCTGTTATGAGCGATGTCCCAAGGGTGTGAAGACAACGGATATAATAAGGACGATAAGGAACTTAGCGGCGAAAGAGGGGCATATGTCTGTCCCACACAGAATGATAGGTGTGTATGTATTGAAGACGGGTCATGCAGTGCCGATAGGACCTGACCAGATGAAGTTGAGGGAGAAGGTGGGTCTTGACTCGCAGCCGCCGACGACGCAGAAATACCCGGAATATCTGAAAGAGGTGCAGGAGATATTCAAAACTACGGGTTATGATGCGATGATAGATTTCGATTGGGAGACGATGAATTTAAGAGGAATGGAGAAGGGAGGTAAGAAGTAAAATGTCTGAGAGTTTGGGTACGTATGCTTATTTCCTGGGTTGTATTACGCCGAACAGGTATCCGGGGATAGAAGCGGCGACGAAGAAGGTATTCAAGGAGTTCGGAATAGAAACGAAGGAGATGGTAGGTGCCTCTTGCTGCCCGGCACCGGGTGTCTTTGGCTCTTTCGATTTGCATACCTGGCTACCGGTTGCTGCGCGGAATCTCGCAATTGCGGAGGAGATGGAACTTGAGATATACGTGACGTGTAATGGTTGTTATGGTTCACTACAGGAAGCGGACCATTTGCTGAAGGAACACCCGAAAGTAAAGGAGAGAGTAAATAAAGTGCTTGCTAAGTTTGGCAGAGAATATAAAGGCACGACAAAGGTGAACCATTCAATTGTGATTCTTCACGATGTTATTGGACTGGACCGGCTAAAAGAGAAGATAAAGAAACCGCTGGACGATGTGAATGTGGCGGTGCATTATGGCTGCCATTTCCTCAAGCCGAGCGAGGTGAGGGGACATGGTTCTTCAGAGACACCGTATATACTGGAGGACCTGATAAGGGTAACGGGAGCAAAGGATGTGGATTATAAGGACAAATTGATGTGCTGTGGCGCAGGAGGAGGGAACAGGACCGCAGATACACTCCAATCGCTTGAATGGACACGTCAGAAGCTGGTGAACGCTATAATGGCTGGCTGTGACTGTATGGTGCACCCATGCGCATTCTGTCATCTGCAGCTCGACCGTGGGCAGGCGGAGATGAACAAAGCATTTGGCACGAACTTCAATTTCCCTATACTGTTTGCAACGCAGTTCATCGGGCTTGCAATGGGAATGAGCCAGGAAGAGCTTGGACTGGACATACAGACCACGACAATGCCTGAGAAATTACTAAAGTAAAGAATAAAGAAAAAGGAAAAAATTTTTCTTCTTTCTTCTCTTTTTGCTTACCACACTCACCACAGCTTTTGAACTCTTGGTAAAACAGCTCGGAATCGCCCCTTCTCCTGCCGCACGGCACGCAGGTCCCTCTCCTTCTCTGTTATCTTATTTATCAATTCAAGTCGCTGCGACTCATCCGATGCTTTCTGAAGCTCCGCCACCAAACCGTCTATCTCCTTTATCAGCTTCACTATCTCTTCATCCTTCTCTTTTATCTCTTCATCCGGTACTACACCCATTTCTATCCCCTATTATGAGTCTTTCACATAACACTATTTATCTCTTTCTATTTTCTCCTCTACTCCACCTTTACCCTTTCAGCACTATCTCGATATGGACATCCTTGGGTATGGGTATACGCATAAGCTGTCGCAGTGCTCTCTCGTCCGCTTCAAGGTCTATCAGCCTTTTATGGATCCGCATCTCCCAGTGGTCCCATGTAGGTGAGCCTTCGCCATCCGGGCTCTTTCTACACGGAACCACCAGTTTCTTCGTGGGCAGTGGGATGGGACCCGAGATACTGACCCCGGTCGTCTCCGCTATCTTCTTCACCTGCTGGCAGATACCATCCAGCTGTTTATGGTCCACACTCGATAGTTTTATCCTCGCTTTTTGGGTCATTCCCCTGTTACTTCGGTTTTATATCGATTACCATACCCGCAGCAACGGTCTGTCCCATATCGCGTATAGCGAACCGTCCGAGCTGGGGTATCTCCTTCACTCGCTCGATGACCAGAGGACGCGTGGGCTTCACCTTTATGATGGCGGCATCACCCGCTTTTATATAATCCGGATTCTCCTCCTTCGTCGCACCGGTCCTCGGGTCCAACTTCTTTGTTATCTCCGTTATCGTCGAGGCGACCTGAGCGGTGTGGCAATGGAATACGGGCGTGTAGCCGGCAGTGATTGCGGTGGGATGCTGAAGGACCACTATCTGAGCCGTGAACTCGTCGGCAACGGTGGGCGGGGAATCGGTATGCCCACACACATCACCACGCCTCAGTTCATTCCTGCTTATTCCACGAACGTTCCAGCCGATGTTGTCTCCGGGGAGTGCCTCAGGAATCTCCTCATGGTGCATCTCTATTGATTTCACCTCACCGACCTTACCTGGTGGATTGAAGATGACCTTATCGCCCTTCTTCAACTTCCCCGTCTCTACTCGCCCTACTGGCACGGTGCCAACACCGGTTATCGAATATACATCCTGAACCGGGATTCTCAGTGGTAGCTGAACGGGCTTCTCCGGCACTTTCATCATGTCCAGCGCCTCCAGGAAAGTGGGACCATCGAACCATTTCATCTTATCACTGGGTTTTGTTACATTCTCACCCTCATAAGCGGAAACGGGTATAAATACCAGATTCTCCTCCTTGTAGCCCACGGTCTTCAGAAGCTCAAGTAACTCCCCTTTTAGCTCTTTATACCTCGCTTCATCATAGTTCACACGGTCCATCTTGTTTATCGCAACGATTAACTGACCTACTCCGAGCGTCCTTGCGAGGAATACATGCTCCTTCGTCTGCTCCTTTATCCCATCCTTCGCATCCACCACCAGCACCGCCGCATCTGCCTGAGAAGTCCCGGTTATCATATTCTTCACGAAGTCCCTGTGTCCGGGGCAATCAACGATGGTGTAATAATACTTATTGGTATCAAACCTCTGATGTGCGACATCAATGGTGATGCCCCTCTCTCGCTCATCTTTCAACGAATCCATTACCCATGCGAACTCGAATGTCGCTTTCCCCATCGCTTCCGCTTTCTTCCTGTATTCCTCCACTACATGCGGGTCTATTGCTCCTGTATCGGTGAGCAGTCTGCCAAGTAGCGTCGACTTACCGTGGTCTATATGCCCTATCATTGCGAGATTCATGTGCTCTTTCTCTACCATCTTCTCTCATTCTCCTATTTTTCCTTCCTTCTTTTATACTAACTATACTTAAATAAAAATATTCCCGATATATCTATTTATATCATCAACCAGAGATGAGATTGAAATCCGATTGCATCGTCTGTCTGGTGGAGAGGGCGAAATATGAGTGCGATATGATATTTAAAGATGATGATGCCAAGATAGCGGCAATGAATGAGATTCTCCGCTTCCTCGTCTCTCATCTGAGCGATAAAGGTAAGGGTAAGGGTAAAGGTGGAGGTGGAACACCTGCATTCTTCGGCACAGAGCGCGAGAGGATATTGAAGAGGCGGAGTGGAATGATAGACCCGCATGAGCATGTAAAGAGGCGGAGTAACGAAGTGGCGAAGGAGCTGCTCCCCGTTGCTATTGACTTCTTCTCTTCACATCATGATGGTATAGAAGCGCTGGTGCGCATAGCAGCCGCGGCAAATTCGATGGAATATGGCGTGCGTGGTTACTCATACGACGATGCGGCTTTTAAGGCGGATTTTATGCGTGTATTGCGTGAGCGATTGAACTGGGATAGGGATTTGATATTATCAGCGATAAGGGAGCGGGACAGGATTGTATATCTGACGGACAATGCGGGCGAGGTATTTTTTGACGCTTTTGTGGTGAAGGAACTGAGCGAGATGGGTAAAGAGGTGGTAGTATCGCCGAAGAGCGCTGCGGTCATAAACGATGCCACGGTGAATGACTGGAAGGAAGCGGCTGCGTATGTCGGCGTGGAGGATGTGGAGATGATTCCCAGCGGCGCGAGTATAGGCGTATCACGTGAAGATGCGAGTGCGGAATTCCTGCGTGTATTCAATGATGATGATTATCTGGTGATAGCGAAGGGTATGGGCAACTATGAATCTATATC
>JAGGRS010000044.1 GCA_021159475.1 Candidatus Methanophagales archaeon | reverse complement strand
TGAACATGGGCGATGTCGCTTTGCTCCTGAACAATGTGAGCTATCCCGGTAATCCCACATACAACCTGAATTGCATGTAGTAAAGGAAGAGATGAGTGCTTGGAGGGAAGGAAAATGAAGAAGAAAAAAAGGTATCACTGATATGTATTGGAATTTTGGTAAGCCGGCGAGAGCGAGGAAGTTGAAGATGGAGCCGATAAAGAGACCGGTAGAGAAGATAGTGAAATACCGCGAGACGGTTATAAAGATGGGACGGTTTGTATTGAAAGGTAACAGGAAGTTACTTAAGCTGGGGTATGAATACAGTACATAGGTGTTCGGATAAAAGAAGGTGATTCCAACTATTGGACTTTTTAAGCTATAAAACTGACTATTTACACGGCGATACGATATATGGCTCAGGGGCTGCATCCTGCTCCTCGATCTCGGTTACTTCAAGTTCCTCTTCTTCGACAGAATTGCACGCCTGTACGCTGCGAGATGGGAAATTGAACTGATATTCAAAGAGTTGAAAAGTCACTACCGCATGGATCAGATACCGAGTGCAAGCGAGATTTATTTGCCTCTTTAATCATTCATCCCCGCATTTCATCGTATGGATACACAGAGAAAGGAGCAGCGAAGCATCACTGCCTGAACTGCAGCCAATGATTGCTCAACTCAAAGGAAACCTGGTTTCCATCCATCATTCTGTTCCCGATGGTTCAGGAGGACGCGCGATTTGTTTTTATAGAACAAGAAGAAACTAACAACTGAGTATAATCAGGATAGATATAGGGGTGATAAGAAGATGGAGAAAATTCTGATTGGCAATCTCAGGCACGGAACGGAGCTACTGAAGCGCGGATTCGCATCGCTGCAGAAAGGCGGTGTCATTATGGATGTTACGAATGCCGAGCAGGCGAGGATAGCAGAAGATGCGGGTGCCATTGCGGTTATGGCATTGCATGCCGTGCCCGCGGACATAAGGAAGGCAGGTGGTGTAGCGAGAATGGCAGACCCCGCGGTTATCACCGAGATCATGGATGCAGTCACGATACCAGTGATGGCGAAATGCCGAATAGGGCATTTTGTGGAGGCGGAGATATTAGAAGCGTTAGGTGTGGACATGGTGGATGAGTCGGAGGTTCTAACACCGGTGGATACGCACCATATAGACAAGAAGAAGTTCACTGTGCCGTTTGTCTGCGGTGCTCGCGATCTGGGTGAGGCGCTACGACGCATAGAGGAAGGTGCAGCGATGATAAGGACGAAAGGAGAAGCGGGCACGGGTGATGTAAAAGAAGCGGTTCGGCACATGAAATTGATTATGGGCGAGATAAGGGCGCTTCGGGGCAAGAATGCGGAGGAATTGCGAGATGTAGCGAAAGAGCTGAAGGTATCACCCGAACTTGTGCGAGAGACGGCGGAATTGCAGCGATTGCCGGTGGTCAACTTCGCAGCGGGTGGTGTGGCAACGCCTGCTGATGCCGCACTGATGATGCGACTCGGTGCTGATGGTGTATTTGTCGGCTCCGGTATATTCAAGTCAGAGAACCCGCCACGGATGGCTTCCGCGATTGTTGAAGCTGTTAACTGCTACGATGACCCGAAGAGGCTGGCGGAGATCTCAAGAGACCTGGGCATGCCGATGAAGGGCATAGAAGTGAATACGCTCACGGAATCGGCGAAGCTCCAGGTGCGGGGATGGTGATTGGGACGATGAAAATCAGTTCATTTTAAAGCTTTGAACCCTTTTCCTATCACAAACACCTCTGCACTTCTTTTATGTGATGCCTTTGGTGTATATGCTCTTGTGTCATGGAATACATCCTTCACAGCATTGTAGAATGCACGATAGTATTCACCCTGGAATATCTTGGCAACGAAGTTCCCGCCTGGCTTCAATAGTGCAGTTGCAATACCCAAAGCCGCTTTGCTCAGTTCGAACGAGCGATAGTGGTCATAAGCACGGTTGCCCGATAGCTTCGGCGCTGCATCTGATAGCACAACTGCTGCCGCAGCCGCAGAGTCGTTCCCACGCCCATGCAACCCATGCACCATAAGAGCATCCTTGAGCAGTTTTATAGTTGATTCCTGGTCTGTTATATCCCCCCTAAGGGTAACCACACCCTCTATCGGTTCGATGTGCTGTAAATCCACACTTATCACCACGCCATGAGCACCGACCAGCTCGCTTGCCACCTGAGACCACCCACCAGGTGCGGCACCGAGGTCTATAACGGTATCACCGCGCTTTATTATCCTGAACTTCGCTTCTATCTCCTTCAATTTGTATGCTGACCGTGCCCTGAACCCTTCTTCCTTCGCCCTTATATAAAATCTATCCCTCGCTAATTCCGTCCTCCTCACCATGATAAAGCTCTTTCCGCATCGCTTCCAGCATCTCTATCTCACGCCCTATATACTCCGCCGCGGTTATCACTTCTGTGTCGGACTCACTGGCGCATTCATATACCTCCGCTATCCGCTCTCGATACTTCAGGTCGCGCATGAAATGATGGTCAACAATGAGCTCCTTCAATGAGCCACCTTTTATCAATCTGCACATGTTAGCTACCGAGAGTGCCAGGCTCTGCTTTGAATACCTGAAGCCGAGCATATAGGTCATGGGACCGTCGAGGATGAGGAGCTCGGGTTCCTCTTGAATGATGAATTCCACCTGCGCATCAACTGCCGGACCTTCAACATCGCTCGTGAATACCATCTTATCGCCACCACTCGCTATGCTCACTTCCACCACGTATCCCAATCTGGGGTTCGTACCGTGGTAAACGGGCTTGGAGAAGGTGATGGTGGTGGAGCCGTGCTTGAACTCCCCGCCATCTGCGATATTTATGGACTTCGGTATGCCTTTGAGTTTATCCATGAAATACGATGCACGCTCCGCCTGGCTCCTGTTTATCCTCTCTGATGGATGCTTCAGATAGACTATCCTGTCCCGATATATCTCAGGTTCGTTGGGGTTATGGTGGTCGTAGTGGTAATGCGTGACTATCATGATGTCACTCCGGGCTGCATATTCCTTTATAAGCGTCCATAACTCCTTCAGCCGCTGCTGCTCTCTTGGATGTGGTGGGAGATGATATCTGCTGGGCGCTAATGAGACCCCGGGGTCTATCAGAACCGCCACATCTTCGGTCTCTACAAATGTAGCCATGGACCGCACGCCAAAGCTATCAAATGCCAGTGGCTTTACGTTCAACATTTCGGTTGCCTCTGTGTCCGGTTTATAGTTATTAGTTATGAGTGTAAGATTAAAAATCAATAGGATATGGCACAAGTAACGGTCTATCATATAGCTATCCCGCATCAGGAGGAGATACGGAGGGAATGGCTACCTGAGATAGAGCGAAGCGCGTCAGGTGAGAACCGAGAAGGTGTAAGAATCTCGCACGTGAGATACGCGATGCTGTCCGTGAATTAACGGCTAATGAGATGGAGGAATTACTGTTCCGGCGAATCGGGGATCGAAGCCATTGAGCGAGCCATCCGAATCCTTGATTCTCCCGAGACAGAAGGAGCTGCATGATTTCATCAGCGAGGGTAAAAGAGCGGATGCATTCTTCCGTGCAATCTTACATCAAGTTACTGCATTTGCCTATTTTTGGGATTCAAAAACTGCATTTGTAAAAATTAAATATCAAATATTTATTAATTGACCTATATAACTTCTGGTGGAGATGAACAAGATGGGAGATGAGTCGTTAAAAGCGACGCTGGATGCGGATAGCTATCGGAAGTTGAAGAGGATAGACAACCCCGAGCTCATACGCTTTATTACACGCTACAGGGAACTTTGCAATCCGGATGATGTATTTGTGTGCACGGGTTCGCGCGAGGATGTGCAATATATCAGGGCTGAGGCGATAAGGAGTGGAGAAGAGGAGGAACTTGCCATTGAAGGGCATACTGTTCATTTCGATGGCTATTATGACCAGGCGCGGGATAAGAAGAATACCAGGTTCTTGCTGCCGCCCGGTGTTGACCTCGGTCCGGGTATAAACGCGATGGACCGCGATGAGGGTCTGAAGGAGATTCACGAGATACTGCGTGGCATCATGCGTGGACACCGTATGTATGTGCTCTTCTTCTGCCTCGGACCTCTCAATTCCCAATTCTCAATACCCGCCGTTCAAATCACCGATTCCAGTTACGTCGCACATTCCGAATGTTTGCTTTACCGGCAGGGCTATGCGGAGTTTGTGCGGTTAGGGCGTTCAAATCGGTTCTTCAAGTTCGTTCATTCCGCTGGTGAGCTGGATGCGCGAAAGACCTCAATCAACATAGCTAAACGCAGGATTTACATTGACCTCGAGACTGAGACGGTCTACAGCACGAATACGCAGTATGGGGGCAATACCATAGGGTTGAAGAAGTTAGCACTCCGGCTTGCACTCAATCGCGCCTCGAAAGAAGGCTGGCTGACTGAGCACATGTTCATCATGGGTGTACATGGTCCTGATGGGCGTGTGACTTATTTCACCGGTGCATTCCCCTCGCTCTGTGGCAAGACTTCCACATCCATGCTGAAGGGCGAGTCCATTGTCGGTGACGATATCGCATATTTGAGGAACAAAAAAGGTGTGATACGCGCGGTGAACCCTGAGAAGGGGATATTCGGTATCATTCAGGGTGTGAACTCCAGAGACGACCCTATCATCTGGAACGCACTTCACGCACCGGGTGAGATTATATTCTCCAATGTCCTTGTCACCGATGCTAAAATGCCCTACTGGTCGGGCAACGATAGCAGCGACCCACCCACGAGGGGTTATAACCATGCAGGCGAATGGGTGGCGGGAGCCAGGGATGAAGACGGCAATGAGATACCCGTATCGCACCCTAATGCCAGGTTCACGCTCGATCTGCACCTGCTGGAGAACCTGGACCCCGAACTTGATAACCCTGAGGGTGTGGAGATACGTGGTATAATCTATGGTGGGCGTGATTCGGACACGAGAGTGCCGGTTGAGGAATCCTTCGATTGGGTTCACGGTGTTATCACAATGGGAGCGGCACTGGAGTCGGAGACGACGGCGGCAACACTGGGCACCGGCGGTGAGCGGAAGATAAACCCGATGTCAAACCTGGATTTCCTCTCTATTCCCATCGGACGATACATAGAGAACCATCTGAGATTCGGTATGGTTGATAATCCTCCGCGTATATTCGCTGTGAATTACTTCCTCAAAGATGCCGATGGTAACTTCTTGAATGCGCGAAATGACAAAGCGGTATGGCTGAAGTGGATGGAATTGCGAACGCATAACGAAATCGGTGCGATAAAAACGCCTACCGGGCTCATACCGCGATATAACGACCTAAAGAAGCTATTCCTGATAGTGCGGGGGCTTGAATACCAGGAAGAGGATTACATCAAGCAGTTCACTGTACGTGTGGAGGAGAACCTTGCGAAGCTCGAGCGAGTTGAGAAGTTCTATCGCACTAAAGTGCCGGATACACCGCAGACATTATTTATCGTGCTTGAGGAGCAGAGGGAGCGACTGATCCAGGCGCGTGAAGAGTTCGGTGATTATATCTCCCCTTTTGCTCTCGCTGATGCAGGCTTGTAAAGTTCAAAACGTTCGGGAGAAAAGTTTGCATCCAGAGAGGATGTATATACGAAGTTCGTATTCGTATATACCACCAAATTGGAATGGTCCGAAATTCGGCTCGGCGGTGATGAAATATGTATGAGGTAGATTTAAAGATCTTGAATTGAAGGAGAAATTTGATATTGAAGTTTGGGTTAACTTATTGATAATACAGAACAGACACTATTGCCTTCGGGCAGACAGCCAGATTTATTAGCGTTAGATAAAAGTGGAAAAATACTCGGTATTGTCAGTTTCACGGAGAGTCAAGCAGGAGATGGCGAAGCAGGGGATATCACCGCTGCGGAGATTTGCAAAATTGGTACCGGAAGCGAAGGATATTTACCGATTCTTGGCAAGATTCGACGAGAAACAATTCATTGGGCTTGTTCTCGGCGTTTTGGGCTCGATATGTGTCAAAAGGGGAAGAAACAGGGTGTTAATCGTGGATTCTACCGATGTGTCGTTGGACCTGAACTGGTTCAGGAAAAAGATAACTAAGGCTGATCTGGAGGGAAAGGAGTTCAAATGGGGATATTCCTCGTCAAAAGGCTATTATATATAAACTCACTCTGGTCATAGAATATCCTTCTTTGAGACCTGTTGCTTTCTTACTCCATCAGGGATCGCCAGGTGATGCTAAAATCTACGAAGAGGCTTTAGAAGAGCTAAAAAGGAGAAGAATAGCCAGAGACAGAGATACAATTATCTTTGATAAAGGGTATTATGGATACAAGAGCTATGCTATGGGAATTTCCAGATTCAAAGTTATCTCAGTGATATTCCCAAGAAAGAACTTTAAAATGGGAAAATTGATGGCAAAGCTCTCTTATCCTCTCTCCATTTTCAACCGTTCCAATCCAGAGAAGGAAAAGGAATTTTATAGAGGCTTAGTGAAGAATTAAAAGGCAAAACTTGAAAATTGGAAGAAATATAAGCCGATCAGAGGCATGATAGAGGATATATTCAAATTAGCGAAAAATGCTTTCTCTTTAAAGAATTTGCATCGCTATACGAAGCGTTCAGTCAAAAAGTTCGTCTGTCTGCATGTACTTTTGGTCGGGATAGTGGTTTCGTTGGGTATTAACTCAAAGGAGGAATTACAGAAGATTGCTGAATGGTAGCCTGTGGAGGGGGCTATAACAATTAATTGTTTATTACCGAAATGACTGCGGTTTTTGATTTTAGAACAGCTTACCACGGTTCATTATCCCGTTCGGGTCAATAACCCTGAGAAACTTCTTCCATACCTCCGAAAGATACCCTATTCGTTCCACCGTGGGCTCTATTATTCCCGCATAAGGTCTGAACCAGCCATATATTCCTATATCCAACAATTTATGGAACTGCTTATCATTGTAAGACCTCAACTTCGCACCGAATTCGGGGTCGCTACCATCGTAAAATATGTCAAGCTCGAAGTAGCAGAGCTGACCGTGGAAACTGGATATCGGGTCGAGATAGAAATGGATATTATTCGCGGGGATTCCGACCTCCAATGCCGTCTTTTCATGCGCTTCATAATATCGCGCAGCCAGCTTCAACGGTCCATAGAACCCGATGCAGTGGTAATTACCCTTACCCTCCAAGCCGAAGACCATACAGCTCTTCTCTGCGCCGCCCAGACTCTCATGCTTGAATGTAGTTGCGAATTCATGCGGCAACTCCAGAACCTTCCCGTGTGATTCCTTCATATACGCACGCACTAACTTATCCTTTGCCTCGAATATGCCATCTATGCCCTCTATCAGCACGCACAGGACGAACTTCGGTAGCTCCTCGTATGGATAATCAAAGGTGCCACATATCCCCTTTAACCAGCTCTGATTGTCCACCAGCCTTATACTTGCCGCCAGTTCATCATACATCAAATTATAAATGAACTTCTGTGGCGTGCTCACATCGTCAAAACCGATGAAGTATGTTTTCCTGTTGTCATATAACCTGTAAAGTTTCGCCGTTAATTCGGTTACCACACCACATGTCCCGGGATGTGCACAG
>JAGGRS010000028.1 GCA_021159475.1 Candidatus Methanophagales archaeon | reverse complement strand
CATCCTTCCTCGAATTTTTTGGGTGAATAAATAAAAATGCGAGATATAACGAGGGATGAAATAAGGCGTGCATTTGGCGAGCTATGTGAAAGAGATAGAATGGCAAACGATGACGCTGGGGTGCACCCCAAACCCAATTTTAATGAAAGAATTTTTGATGGAAACGGAATCAATCAATGGCTTGAATACTTTACTGAAGGTGTGAGAGTCTCTATACTGCGTGTGAAAGAAAAAGTTCTACAACTCTACCTTGAGAGGCAAAAACAGAGAGAGAAGGGACAGATAGCGCTAACAGAAAGACAAATGAAGATAGTAGAGTTTATACAGAGAAATGGACAAATTAGTTCAGGAGATATCCAGAGAATATTTAAAATCTCGAGGCAAGCTGCGTATGAAGAGATAAAGAAATTGATAGAACTGGATATTATTGAAAAGAAAGGTAGCGGTAAGGCTATTTACTACGTGCTCAAATAGGTTGACGCAAAAACCGGGGGAAAAGATGAAATACATTGGTTAAATACGACCGCTGTGCTCAAGCACAGTGACCCTTTTCGCTTTCTTATCCCAGTAAGTCGTCGACCTGTAGACATAATAACTGTTTGCCTGCTTCTTTATCTCGATCCCCTCCTCCCCACTCTCCCTCTGTTTCTTAACCCGGTCCTTAACCCATTGCTCAGCTGCTCGCATCCAGCTCAGGTGATGAATAACCTGTATTTCACATTCTCATCCATTATCTCATCCTCTATCCGCTTCGCTATTATCTTCTCGGGATGATAAAGCCCTTTAACCCTATTCGTGAGGTCCTCAAAGCTCGCAAATTCGCCCTTCTTACGCTCACCCAGTATCGCCCACATCAGTTTCTTACCTATGCCGGGGAACAAATCGAGTGTATGTAATCGTGTGGTGATGGGCTTTGCATCGTTGAATACTTTTATGAACCGTGCTTCATTATCCTTCACTATCTCCTCAATCACATACCTCAGCTCCACCTTCGCCGTCTGCGTCAGGTCCTCATACTTCAGCTTCTTCACCACATGGTCTATCACTTCACGCTCCCCTTCCCCTATATACACCCTCTCATGAACCGCGGGTATCTTGTTCTTCTTCGGTGATAACTCCATCAGGACAAAACTCTCCTCCCCTATCGCCTGCACAAGCGGCTTCTTCTGATAGACCGGGCGCTTATCATCGGGATGCCCATAAGGTAGATAATCGAGGACACGTGCATAAGTCTCGCGTTTCTCTATACGCCGTCTCCCCGCCCGCCCCCGCTTCTCATGCCCTCTCATCCCTATCCCTCTCTCCTCTTCACTATTCACTATACACTATAAACCCGAAGAACGACCCGAAAAACGGCGCTTCAATGCTCATATTCATATCAGATATATCGCGCTACACGATCGAGTATCTCCTCGATGTCCTCCTCAGAGAGCGTAAATTGCTCCTTTGCATATATCGCCCTCACCTCATTCTTGCTCCTGGGCATCAAATCGGCAATCCGAACAGCGATATTATTATTCATCTTCTCTAACTCCATAAGATCGCTTATAAGCGCTTTCGTATCCTCTACACCGAGCTTGGCGAATTTTGATGCGTGCTCGAGCGCTTTCCTTTGCTCATATCTCACCTCTTCTTCTCCTTCTTCTCCTTCTTCCGCTCCTCCTCCCTCTGCATACTTCATACCCGTAATGAGGGCACCCAGTATCTCCTTAGCCTCTGCAAGCGTTAAAACCTCCTCTTTTATTATCTCCTTTACTATCATCTCCCCTTTTTCCTTCCCCTTTTTCCTTTTGCTCTTACCCTACATCTCTCGGTAAACCATAGCAAAATAAAAACCTTTTTATAGTGGACGTCATAACCTTCCTTCTATGACGCAGGATTATATAGTTAGCGATATAAAGCTCGCAGAAGCAGGCGAGAGGCGAATAGAGTGGATAAGGGGGCGAATGCCCGTTCTTAACATGATAAGGGAGCGATACGAGCGTGAGAAGCCACTGGATAATGTGAAGATAATGGCATGCCTCCATGTCACCGTGGAGACTGCGAATCTTATACTGACTTTGAGAGCCGGTGGTGCGGATATTGCGTTAACGGCTGCCAATCCCCTCTCCACACAGGACGATATAGCAGCTGCATTGGCTGACAGTGGTATAAATGTATATGCATTTCGGGGTGAGACTGAGGAAGAATATTACAACTGCATAAACGAAGCGCTTAAGATAGAACCCACAGTGGTGCTTGATGATGGCGGTGATGGTATCACAGCGGTTCATGCTGCGGGAAAAGCTTCTTCAGTGAAGGGCGCGTGTGAAGAGACCACAACGGGTGTGATACGGCATCGTGCGAGAGCGCGTGATAAGAAATTAGGCTTTCCTGTTATCGCAGTTAACGATGCGGAGACGAAGATGATGTTCGATAACAGGTATGGCACCGGGCAATCAACCCTGCATGGAGTAATGAACGCAACAAATATACTGCTTGCCGGGCGAGTGGTAGTGGTGGCTGGCTATGGCTGGTGTGGACGTGGCGTGGCATTAAGGGCGAAAGGACTTGGCTCTTCGGTGGTAGTGGTGGAGACGAATCCGCGTAAAGCACTGGAAGCCGTTATGGACGGCTACCGTGTGATGCCGATGCGAGAAGCGGCTAAGATAGGTGACCTGTTCATCACGGCGACCGGCGATATATCGGTCATCAGGGGCGAGCATTTCAAACTAATGAAAGATGGCGCCATCCTCGCCAATACCGGGCACTTCAATGTCGAGATAAATGTGAATGAGCTGGAGCAGTTAGCAGTTGATAAACGCCAGATAAAAGACAATGTGGTTGAATACCGGCTTGAAGATGGCAGGAAGCTATATCTGCTCTCAGAGGGGCGAATAGTGAATCTCACTGCTGCATACGGGCATCCGCCAGAGGTGATGGATATGAGCTTCTCAAATCAGGCTTTGTGTGTGCGCTATATCATTGAGAACCACGAGCGGCTAAATAACGAGGTATATCCAGTTCCCGCAGCGATAGACGATGAGGTAGCGAGATTGAAACTGAAGTCAATGGGTATAGAGATAGAAGAACTGACGCCAGAGCAGCGTGAATATTTAGAATCCTGGGAGTTGGGGACGTAAAAAAGGTTTAAAAGGTTTCCCTTCGTATAAAATCGCACCTATATCCGCGCGTGTCGCTCTTCGCACCACGCCCCTCAGCCAGTTCCTTACACCACTCATATTTGGGGTATCTGCCCTTATTACTACCAGATTCGCTCTCATACCCTCCTCTATCAGCCCTATCTTGTCCTCCTTCAGTATCCTTGCCGAATTCCACGTGCACATCTTCAATATCTCACGCTCATCAAGTCTGAGGAGCTTCGATATGAATTCCATCTCATGGAACATGTCCGGTGAATTGAGCATCACATTATCAGTGCCTGCACCCACAATCAAGCCAGAATCGAGCATCTCGCGTATCGGCGGCACTCCCATTCCCGTTACCATATTAGAGCGAAGGCAGACCACCGCACCAATATCCCTGTCATACATCCGCTGGAAGTGCTTCCGTGATGCCTTCGTCAGATGCACAATGAAATCAGGCTCAAGCTCTATCGCATCCTCGATATCATCGCTGTTTCGTTCGCCGGCATGGAGTGCGAAGACCTTACCACTGCTCCGTGCCGCATCCGCCAGGTCTTTGAGCACATTCCAGCTCCAATCCGCGGTACTGCTCATTCCTATCCCGTCCGCAGCACCAAGTATAGCGTCAGCATCATCACCTGGTCCCGGTCTACCAAATATCTTCATCCTCAGCCTCGATTTCATACCGCTCGCCTCAAATGCCGATTTTAATACATTTATACCACTGAGACCACCCTCCCGGAAATCGCCAAAGAGCTGTATCCCACACCCGAATATATCGCTTATCGTGTCTTTCATCGCATTCAGCAGCACTTCATAGGGTGTCTCTGCCAGTATTCGCTCTTTGAACCCACCGGGACCTACCAGCTCCGCCAATGGCATGAAATCCGGCTCCTTCGCTACCGAATCGCCAATGTGCGTGTGCGCATTGATGAATGAAGGAACAATGAAACCTTTAATCGCGCCTTCTACACCGGCTTCTGCACCTGTCTCTTTTATCGTGCCATCCTTTATAACTATATACCCCTCTCTATCCTCAAATGCTCTACCATAGACGAACTTTCCCGAGAGAATCAGCTCTCCCTCACCGCCTCCGTCCTCCATTACCTTAAATAAACCTCATCCGCCTGCTCTTCTACTCTCATCGCCACCAAATCGGCGATCAGTTGCAGTTTATATCTCGCTTCTGTATCCTCCAGGCTCTCCAAACTGCTTTTCGCATCCAGTATTAGCCCTTTTGACACTGCAATTGCATATTTTATCGAATGCGAGTTGATGAAAATCTCTCTGATTCGTTCTATATCCGAATTGCTGACCTCTACGGCACCTGACATGACGTCTTCTATATATGCCCTATCTCCATCACTGGAGTGGTTTAATGCGTGAATAACGAGAATAGTTCGTTCTCTATTCTTTATGTCCAGCCCCACTGGCTTACCTGTCTTCGCAGGGTCACCGCAGATATCAAGTATATCATCCTGAATCTGGAACGCCACACCCAGGTTCTTACCATAATTGCGGAGATTCTCAAGTTCTACCTCACCGCCACAGCCGAGCATAGCACCCGCCTCCGCACTCGCCATGAAAGCGGAAGCGGTCTTCAATTCCGCAACCTCCATGTATGCTCGCTCTGTCACTTCGCGCACGTTCCGTAATCGGAGCGTGAACTCCTGATACTGCCCAAGCGCTATATCTGAGAGTGCATTCATCACCACCTTCACCACCTCCGGCTCTCCACATTCCGCCAGCATCTCACATGCGAATCCAAGCAAAAGGTCGCCCATCAATATCGCATTCTTCGCCCCAAACCTCGCGGGATTGGATGGATTCCGCCGCCTTATGCAATTCTCATCTATAATATCATCGTGGACAAGCGTGGCGTTATGCAATAATTCAATGGCAATAGCGGTAGAGAGGGCTTTCTCACGTGAACCCCCAACCGCTTCGGTTGCGAGCATACAGATGATGGGGCGAAGTCGTTTACCTCCTGTATCCCTTATATAATTCAGTGCGTCAGACAGTATCTTACCGGCATTGCTGTTGCGTGTTCTCTGTTCTATCACCTCAGCCAGTCTGGAATTGAAATATCGCACCTCCGCATGGAGCAGTTCTTCATCTCCCATTTCCATTTCCCTATTTATAGCAGCATTTATAAAAAAGACATCTAATCTTTTCTCAAATACCAATGGGATTTGAGGTCATACCCGCGATAGATATAAAGGGTGGCAGATGTGTCCAATTGCGGCAGGGTAAGAGTGATGCAGTGCTATTCTCGGCAGAGAACCCCGTGATGATCGCGCTTCACTGGCTCAGCATGGGCGCATCACGATTGCACATAATAGACCTGGACGCTGCTCTTCAGGTGGGAACTGATAACTTCGGGCTTATCGCAGAGATAGTGAAGCGGGCAAAGGTAAAAGGGCGTGCAAAGGTTCAGGTTGGGGGCGGGGTCAGGAGTTATAAAGCAGCTCTTCGGCTACTCAATCTTGGTGTTGATAGGATAATATTCGGGACCGCAATGCTCAAATCGCCACAACTTGTGCGACGAATAGCCGATGAGTTCTCACCACGGAGGGTGATGATCGCCCTGGATGTGCGCCATGGTAAGGTGGCGATAGACGGCTGGCGCGAGGTGACCGGGATAGGGATGAGGGAAGCGGTGGAGAAGGCATCAAATATGGGTGCAGGCAGTCTCCTCTTCACGAATATAGATGTGGAAGGCTTGATGGCGGGCATAAACATCGCCACCATAAAAGAGTTCCTCAGTTATACTTCGCTGCCCGTGGTGGTATCGGGGGGCATAACCTCACTGGAGGATATAGCACGGATAGAAGAAGCGGGTGCCAGCGGTGTGGTGATAGGCAGCGCTTTATACACGGGCAAGCTAAGACTGGAAGAGGCTTTACGCATACGCCGCCGACAGGACTCGAACCTGTGACTATCCGGTTAACAGCCGGGCACTCTACCAACTGAGTTACGGCGGCATGCCACAGCCATACATACCGATACCATATACATGATGAACATATTAATTCATAAACTTTGTCTGCTTCATTCAGGTGGTTGCTCTGGTTCACAGGATAGGATATTATTTATATATTTATATATTAATCAATTTAACATTTCAATAAAAAGTAAAATATGGAAGAGGGAGGATAGAGAAAGGAGATGGGAGATGAGGATGAGGAGATGAGCGAAGTGATGCGAGAAGTGTTGGATTCGTTAGCGAAGATAGGGAAGCAATGGGGCATAGGGGAATCAGTGGGGCGTGTCTGGGGCTTCTTACTCTTCAAGTCTTGCCCCGTGACGCAGCGCGAGATAGAGGAGGGCACGGGCTACAGTCGCGGATTGGTCAGCCGAAGCCTGGGGAAATTGAAAAAAGGACCGATGATCAGAGTGGAGAGAGGGGGAAGAGAAATCCGCTATTCGATTAATACCTCCTTAACTGAGAGTTTTGGTGACCTGCTGAAGCGATTTCTTGCGGATAACATAAAGCCGATGATTGAACTGCTCTCCACGAGCCGGGATAAGATCGGGGATGCAAAGGTGAAGGAGACTTTTACTGCGATGCTACACGAATACAGGAAATTGAAGCTCGCTGTTCTTATATTCTCAAGAATAATGGACATGCTCAACACGATGCCCATAGACATCGAGGAGTGTAACGTGGAAGAAGTAGCGAAGAGGATTTCGGTGAAGATAATGCGCTAAAGTAAAGGGGGTGAAGAAGAGATGATAAAAAATGTAAAAGTAAAAACAGGGAAGTTGGCTCCGTTATGCGTGCTCAGTCTGGTGTTTTTTATGATGGCTTCGCCTGCGCTGCCGGTTACGCTTATAGCGCCAGCAGAAGCGGCTTTCTCTTCTGTTACGATAACAGATGTGACGCCTACGGAGTTGCATCCAGGCGATACCTGCAAGGTGACAGTGACGGTGAAGAATAACGGAGGGATGGATGCGAGGGATATCAGGCTGGCGTTTCAGGGCACAGAAACTGTATCGCTGATAGGACCCACCGTAGTGCACATAAACACACTGAACTCGTGGTGCTCGAAGGAAGTGGAAATAACGGTGCACGTGAAGGAAGAAGCGCCTAATGGTGTCTATTCTATTCCCGTTGCATGTTCGTGGCGGGGATACTATTTTGACCCGAAGGAGGGCTATGTAGCTACCGATACCATAACAGCACAACTGGGGATTTCCTTCAATATAAAAGGGCGTGTGGTGATGAACATCGGGGATATAACCACTGACCCTGCGGACATAAGACCAGGGGATGAGAACGTTGAGCTACGTGTTTTTATAGAGAACAGTGGCGAAGCGGCGGCGAAAGATGTTGAAGCGGTATTGATTTGTGACGGTAATAATGAAAATGCGAGTTTCAAGCCTTCGTGGTCTGGAACAGACCGCTCGTATATAGGCAGGTTGAATTCGGGCGGAAAAGCAGAGGCGATATTCCATATTGACGTTGCAGAGAATGTGGAATCGAATACATACAGCATACCACTGCGAATAAGATACAAAGATACGAATGGC
>JAGGRS010000069.1 GCA_021159475.1 Candidatus Methanophagales archaeon | reverse complement strand
CTCCAGTTAATGTCCAATTCCTTAATGCTCTTCTTCAACTCCTTCGGTATCCTGAGACTGATGACATCCATACCACTCATCATACTGAAAGGTTTACACTTACGTAATTACCGAAAGTAGGCGAGTTCTTGCGTAAATCAACTGCAACGTCATAAATTTTGCCTCTTACGCATCAGACAATTTTAGCCTGAGCATAAGGCTCCTTTTATTCCCGCTTTTTCAAAAGCCTCTTTCTTGTAAGTTATACTCAACCAGATGCTACACACATCAGCCTCCTCTTCCCGTTTGTGCCAGGTCTATGCCGTGTAATCCTCACGTGCACAATCCCTTTACCCCTGCATAGTCGCATAAATAGCAAGTTTTTTATATCTTCGCACTCACATAAAACGTGATTGCCGATGTTAAAAGTAGGATTTGTGAAGTTGGGGAATATAGGCACTTCAAGGATAGTGGACCTCTTGCTGGATGAGCGAGCAGATAGGGAGGATATAGACGTTCGGGTGCTGGGCACGGGAGCGAAGATGACGCCGGAAGTCGCAGCCGATACCGCGCGGCTACTTGAATGGGACCCTGATATGGTGGTGGTGATAAGCCCAAACGCCGCCCTACCGGGTCCTAAACGCGCACGTGAGATGGTGAAGGAGCGTGGTAAACCCTGCATCGTCATCTCCGACGGTCCGGCGAAGAAGGCTGTGAACGAGCTGAAGGAGAACGGTTTCGGGTATCTGATAATACCAGGTGACCCGATGATAGGGGCGAGGCGCGAGTTTTTAGACCCGGTTGAGATGAGCATCTTCAATTCAGATGTCCTTTCTGTCCTATCGGTCACGGGCGTTATGAGACTGGTGCAGGAGGAGATTGACAGCGTTATAGAAGCGTTGAAGGCGGGTAAGGAGGCGAAATTGCCACAGATGATAGTGACAGCCGAGGAAGCAGTAGAGCGGGCTAAGTTCTCGAACCCGTATGCGAAGGCGAAGGCAATTGCCGCTTATAATATGCTGGAACGTGTAGCGGAGATGGATGCACGCGGTTGTTTCGTGATGAAGGACCCCGCGGATTATATACCGATGGTGGCGGCGGCGCATGAATTGCTGCGAGAAGCATCGAAACTCGCTTTTGAAGCGAGGGAGATGGAGAAACAGGCAGATAGACTGGTTCGTGAGCCGCATGCGAGGAGCGGCGAGCTAAGGAGCAAGGAGAAACTGTTAGAGAAGCCGGGTGCGTGATTCACACCCGGCACTCAATATCATATCAGTATCTCTTCAATACCTCTATCCCCGGCAGATTCTTCTCCAGTAGATAGTGTAAGAATGCACCTCCCGCAAGGCTGACATGCGTATGTGGTAACTTCTGCTTGTTTATTCCAAGCGTGCTCATAGCAGCCGAGGTATGCCCACCGCCGATGAGCGAGAAAGCATCAGAGGATGCGAGCGCACGCAGTATCTCCTCTGTACCCTTTCGGAAAGCCTCACGCTCATACCAGCCCGCAGGTCCCTTCATTATCACCGTCCTCGCTCCTTTTATCTCCTCCGCATACTCCTTCGCCGTCTCCTCCCCTATATCATACACCTTCTGCTCCGGCTTTACAGAATTAGCGGGTATCTCCCTCCTCTTACCATTCACCTCCACTGCAACATCCTTCGGGCACTTTATCTTGTCATCCCCGAGCTCCAGAATCCGCTTCGCCCTCGCCAGGTTCTCCATGAACTTCCTGTTCCTCTTATCCTCTTCGCTCGGCTCGATTATATCGCGTGCATACAGGAATAAGGTGCCAAGAGTGCCCGCGGTGAGTATCTTATTCACTTTACCCCGCTTCAACGTGTGTTCCATCACATCAAATACCTCCTCGGACTTCACACCGCCGAGAACATAGATGCAGGGTCTCCTTATACTATGGACCGCCCTTCGCAGTGCTCTCAACTCACGCTCCATCAATCGCCCTATGCCCGATTCCAGCACCACCGGGAAGCCCACCACCGATGCATGCGACCTGTGTGCCACTGAGAAAGCATCATTTATGTAGATATCGGCGAGTGGAGCGAGTTTCTGCACGAATATTGATTTTGCATGCTCCTCCGGCGTCCTCTGAAGCGTCTCTTCCGCAAGTAGCCTCACATTATCAAGTAGCAGCACTTCACCATCGCTGAGCTTTCTTATCGCATCGCGCGCCGCTGGTCCCATTACGTCATCAATATACCTCAAGTCAACGAAGTTCCTCAGTAATTCCGCATGCTGTTCCAGAGGCAGGAAATCCGCACCTCCCGGACGACCCTGGTGTGCGAGAATAACAACCTTCGCCTCTTTTGCTGAGAGTTCACGAATCGTCTTTGCGTTCTCCTTTATCCGCTCCTTCATCTGCACTTTCCCGTCTACAACCACCGTGTTTATATCAGCCCTGAAGAAGACCGTCTTACCTTCCACGTCGAGATCGTCAATAGTAAGGAACTCCTTTAAATCCTCATTCATCACTTTCCCCCCTTTTATTAGAACCCCTTCTCTTCTATCCGCTTCAGCATGTCCACCACCCTGCATGAATATCCCCACTCGTTGTCATACCACGCGAGCACCTTCACCAGGTTACCGCCACGCACATTCGTGTAACCGGCATCAACAACCGCGGAGTAATTCGTGCCGATGTAATCTATGGATACAAGGGGCTCGTAAGTGATGCTGAGAATACCTTTCAGAGAGCCCTTTGATGCCGCTTCAAAGGCTTGGTTCACCTCCTCCGGGTTCACTTCTCGCCCAACCTCAGCCACGAGGTCAACAATAGAGGCATCGAAAGTGGGCACACGGAGCGATATGCCGTCCATCTTACCGGCAAGGGAGGGCATTACCACCCCTATCGCCGCCGCTGCACCGGTCGTCGTCGGCACTATTGACATTGCAGCCGAACGAGCACGTCTCAAATCGCGATGCCTGCCATCAAGCAATCTCTGGTCGCTCGTATATGAGTGGACGGTGGTCATGAACGCTTTTGTTATTCCGAACTCGTCCTCCAGCACCTTCGCTACCGGCGCTAAGCAATTGGTGGTGCAACTGGCGAGGGATATGATATTATGTGATGCGGGGTCATACATCTCGTCATTGACGCCGGGCACAACGGTCACATCGGGGTCTTTCGCCGGTGCGGTTATTATAACTTTTTTGCAGCCGGCGGAGATATGCTTTGATGCGTCTTCCCGACTTCTGAACTTACCCGTTGATTCCACCACCACATCCACACCCAATTCGCCCCATGGCAATTTATCAGGCTCCGTCTCCGCGAATATCGGTATCTCCTTGCCGTTCACTATCAGCCTGTCCTTCTCCGCCTCTATATCGCAGTCGCAGACGCCATGCACAGAATCATGCTTTAACAGATGCGCCATCCAGTTCGCCTCTGCCGCATGAGTATTTATTGCCACGAAATCTATATCTGCATCATTTTTTAATGCAGCTCTAAATACTATCCTGCCTATTCTCCCCCAACCATTTATTGCTACTCTCATGTAATTTTATTCCAGTTATTTATTAAAATATCTTTTTGGTTTCTAAACAGCCTTTATCGCACTAACAATAGCATCACCAACCTCACTGGTCTTTGATTTGCCACCGAGATCGTATGTCCTGACTTTGCCATCTCGCAGAACTGCTTCTATCGCATGTAAAACGATTTCAGATGCACGGCTCTCACCTATATTCTCCAGTAGCATCGCACCTGCCCATATCGTGGCAATTGGATTGCTAACGCCTTTGCCACTGTATTTTGGTGCGGAACCATGAATGGGCTCGAACATGGATACGCCATCCGGGTTTATATTCGCACCCGGGGCAAGTCCGAGACCGCCCTGAATCATTGCACCGAGGTCTGTAATAATATCACCGAACATATTTGGCGCAACAACGACCTTATACCACTCGGGATTCTTAACCAGCCACATGCACATCGCATCCACGTAGTTGAACTCGGTCTCTATATCTGGATAGTCCTTCGCCACATCATTGAATACCTCACGCCAGAATCCATAGCCCTCTGTCAATACGTTCGCCTTGTCCACACTCGTCACCCGCTTCTTACCGGTCTTCCTCGCAAGTTCAAATGCGAACCTCATCACGCGTTCACAGCCCTCGCGGGTTATTACCCCGATTTGATATGCGAGTTCATCTGCATCGCTCTCTATGTCCAGTTTGAACTTGATGTTATAGAGGTTCCTTATCAATTCCACTTCTTTACTGCTCTTATTGCCCTTCACCCTACCGCCGATACTGACATAGAAATCCTCCGTGTTCTCGCGCACAACCATGAAGTCAATATCATGCCCATGATGAGCGAGAGGCGAAGGCACGCCCTCCAGGAGCTTCACCGGTCTCAAGTTCACATACTGGTCGAAGTAGAACCTGAGTGTAAGCAGGATGCCACGTTCTAAAATACCTGGCTCCACCCTCGGGTCCCCTATACTTCCAAAATATATCGCATCACACCGCTCTAACTCCTTCAATGTCCCTTCACTGAGCAACTCCCCGGTTCTCAGATAGTGCTCGCCACCGTTTGGATAGTCAATCCACTGGAGTTCGAAATTCTCACGCTCTGATACCGCTTCCAGCACCTTCTTACCCTCTCTTATCACTTCCGGTCCGATGCCATCACCACCGAATACCGCAATCTTATAACCCTGTTTCATCTCTCTCCGCTCTGCCCTTTGCCTTTACTACCACAAATGGATTAAGTTTTATTTAAAAGTATCGCAATTTAATTATGAGCATGGAGAGTTATAGCGCTAAGGATATACAGGTGCTAAAGGACCTTGCCGCGGTGAGGAAGCGACCTGCGATGTATATAGGTGATACTTCCTCCAGAGGGCTACATCATCTTGTGAACGAGGTGATAGATAATAGCGTAGATGAAGCTTTGATGGGGTTCTGCAATACCATCGAGCTGGTAATCCATAGGGATAACTCAATAACAGTGAG
The DNA here is from genome assembly GCA_021159475.1 of Candidatus Methanophagales archaeon. Taxonomy (GTDB): domain Archaea; phylum Halobacteriota; class Syntropharchaeia; order Alkanophagales; family Methanospirareceae; genus G60ANME1. The sequence goes on along the minus strand of JAGGRS010000069.1, from coordinate 2,713 downwards.
AGACAATGGACGTGGAATTCCCGTTGACATGCATGAGGAATACAACCTGCCAGCGGTGGAAGTAGTGATGACGAAGTTGCATGCAGGTGGCAAATTTGATAACAAAGCATATAAAGTTTCAGGTGGGCTTCATGGCGTGGGTATTTCGGTCGTTAATGCACTCTCAGAATGGCTGGAGGTGGAGGTGAGACGGGATGGTAAGAGCTATTATCAGAGATACGAGAGAGGGAAGCCGACATGCGAGTTGAAGGAGTTGAGTGTGGAGGGTGATGGCTGGCTACGAGGCACAAGGGTGACATTCAAGCCAGATACGCAGATATTTGGTGCATATACGTTTGACGCTACCATTTTAGGCACCCGGCTGCGAGAACTTGCTTTCCTGAATCCCGGAGTGGCGCTATCGCTGCGGGACGAGCGTGACGGTAAAGAGAAGCTATTCAAATATGAAGGAGGTATCGCATCATTCCTGGATTATATAAACAGGGATAAGAGGGTGCTACACCGTGCTATATTAATCAAGGATGAGAAGGATGATGTGAAGGTAGAGATCGGGCTACAGTATAACGATGGCTATGCGGAGAATATCTTCTCGTTCGTGAACAATGTGAAGACGGTGGAGGGTGGTAAGCACGTTAGCGGGTTCAAAGCCGCACTGACCAGGGTGCTGAACGAGTATGGCAAAGCCCAGAATATATTGAAGAAGGTAACTCTGGATGGAGAAGATGTGCGTGAAGGGCTCGCGGCAGTGATAAGTGTGAAGCTGAGGGAGCCGCAGTTTGAAGGACAGACGAAGACGAAATTGGGTAATAGTGAGGTTAAAGGCATTGTGGAATCAATTGTGCGGGAGCACCTGTGTGATTTCCTGAATGAGAATCCGAGAGATGCCGAGAGCATAATAAAAAAGGCGCTGGAGGCGGCACATGCGCGGGAAGCGGCGAGGCATGCCAGGGAGATAGTGAGACGGAAGGACTTCTTAAGTGACTCGTTGCCAGGGAAGCTCGCTGATTGCTCAGAGAAGGACGTGACGAAGCGTGAGATCTACATAGTGGAGGGCGATTCTGCGGGTGGTTCAGCGAAGCAGGCACGGGATAAGAATTTCCAGGCGATTCTACCCATTCGCGGTAAGATATTGAATGTGGAGAAGGCGCGTCTGGATAAGATATTGAAGAGTAATGAGATTCGTGCGCTCGTTACTGCACTGGGTGCGGGTATAGGTGACGATTTCGAGCTGGATAAGGCACGTTACAGCCGTATAATAATAATGAGTGATGCCGATGTTGATGGTGCGCATATAAGGACGCTACTGCTCACATTCTTCTATCGCTATATGCAGGAGCTGGTGAGGACGAGCCGCGTATACATAGCACTGCCGCCATTATACATGGTGAAGAAGGGCAAAGAGACCAGATATGCGTTCTCAGATGAGGAGTATGCGAGGATACTGGCGGAGTTGAAGGTGAAAGAAGGCGACTCAGGAGTGAAGATACAGCGATATAAGGGTCTGGGTGAGATGAATCCTGAGCAGTTATGGGAGACGACGATGAATCCCCGCACGAGATGCATAAAGCGAGTCACACTGGAGGATGCTGCGGAAGCGGATTGGATATTCACGGTATTGATGGGCGAGGAAGTGGAACCGAGGAAGCGATTTATACAGACGCATGCGAAGGAAGTGATGAATCTCGATATATAATCTCATGTAGAATAGAGCATTCAGTATGGAGATATTGAGCGAAGCAGATACAAGGGCAAAACTTCGTGAGCCTATAGCGGTTGCACTACTTGAGGCAAAGAAAAATACCGAACCGCCAGATAAAGGGCTGGAGCAGGCAAAGCGATATGCTCGCTTGAACAATGTTCCTTTCGTTTACTCTTCTGGCTCAGGAAAAACGTTTATCGCGGTTCATTTGTTGAAGAAAGATGAAGAGATACGGGGTGCACTCCCAAAAGTAGACACTAAGTTAAGAAATAAGAAAAAATGTTAAAAATAGATCCAAAATGGGAGATGGACTGGGCGTCTCGTGGCAGCCTTCGTATACGAGCGTTTTGGTAAGAGGATATCCATCAGAACGGCTATTCGATACCTCCACAGACTCGGCTTCGAGCTGAAAAGGGCGAGGAAGAAGTTTAAAAAAGCAGACCCTGAAAAGCAGAAAAGATTCGCAAAAGATCTGCAAGAGCTCGAAAAGAACCGTTCTCCACGGAGTGTAACTGTATACGTGGATGAAGGTCAGATATGGTGTGATGCCTCACTCGGGCGTATTTGGTCTCCGATTGGTGCTGAGGTAGAATCTACTTCTCCAAGCAAGAAGATCCTATTTTACACCGCAGTTGTGCGACCTATGGGGAAGGTTATTACTATGATGACTGATTGGTTCAATCGGGAAAAAACGGCAGATTTTCTGGATAAATTGAGAATATTCTATCAACCTCGGTTCTCTTATCAGGCCATATTAATTCAGTATCAGGCATGATGCACCACCTTCCTTATTTATAGTTGTTGAGTTCAATTATAAATTTGCTCACCATAAAGCGACCATTTACAGACGCCAGTTCACACGTGTTCATCTCCTCATTCTTTCTGACTCATTAATATTCTTATTCTCATCACCACCCTTAAACAGCACCTTATCCCAGTAATCTGCAATCTTCTCAGCCTTCTCCGCTGCTATCCCCCTGTACTGCTCAGCTTCAAATACCCGCTTCCTCTGCT
>JAGGRS010000021.1 GCA_021159475.1 Candidatus Methanophagales archaeon | reverse complement strand
TTCTCATCCCGCGGCACTTCATACACAGCCTGCACACCCGCGAGCCTGAATCCGATGGCTGTTTCCCGATCACCTATCACAGCAATCATGCTTCACGAGCACGAAATAGAACCCGCACTACATCCTCCCTCAATCCAGGATAGAGACGCTTCATCCGCTCTTCAAACGTGTTGTTCACTTCTACCCTGCCGTCGCTTCTCCTCACTATCACTCCCCCCACCGTCTTTATCCTCTCGCTTGACAATCTCACGTCACAACCCACCTCAGCGGATATATTCTTAAGCATCTCATCGGTCACGAATTGTGCATCCTCGTTACTGAGTGCCACTTCCAGTTCACTGCTACTGCTGCTACTACGTTCACTACCCGCTGTAATACTCATTGCGGCATCCTTAATCAAGCCGGCTAAGATGCTGGAATACGACTTACCCCTGAAACCTTCATCCTTAACATGCTGTATTCGCTCCAGTGCCTCATCAAAAGCTCGTTTTATCGCTCGCTCCTCCACATCCCATCTGAACTTCTTGGCATCCAGCCTCTTTGCTCTGATGATTCTTTCCTTATTATCAGCCGCTTTTTGACGCTCTGATTCAATAAATCGCTTCTTCCGCTCCTCTATACTTGCCTTTGCATTCTTAACTCGCTCCTCCACCTCCGCTCTCGCTTCTCTCAATATCCGTGCCCGCTCTTCTCTCGCATCCTCCTTTATCCGCTCCACTATCTCCGACGCACCCACATGCATCACCCCCTCATGCCCGCTTATTTAACCTTTAACCCCAGAATTCTTACCAGCACCGCATCTACCGCATTCTCCAACCTCGATTCGGCGATTGCACGCAGCTTCTCCGCTTCCTCCTTCGCTTCCCTCAGTATCGCTTCCCCTTCATCCTCGCCCTCCTTCGCATACTCCTCTGCTATCTCCTTCGCTCGCTTCTCCATCTCCTCGCTCGCCTCCGCTTCCAGCTTCTTCAGCTCAGCCTCCGCTTCCCTCATCATCTCTGCGGCTTCTTCCTTCGCTTCCTCTACCTGCTTCCTCGCTTCTTCCTCCGCTTCCCTTATCTCTTTTAGCGCTTCTACCGCCATTACCATTACTATTAGATTCTTGAGTCCTTTATTCTTTTATAAAGCTTTCTCATTTCTCTCACTCTCACGACTATGATTTTTTATAATAGTAACCACAAGATTTTAGTAGGTGTGGAGAGTGGAGCTGGAGGATTTGCCCGGAGTGGGACCTGCAATAGCGGAGAAGTTGCGCGAAGCAGGTTTGAATTCGCTGGAAGCAGTGGCGGTGGCATCACCTGCGGAGTTGGTAGCCACTGCGGAGATAGGGGAGGCGACGGCGGCGAAGATAATAAATGCGGCACGCGAAGCCGCGGATATCGGCGGGTTCGAGACCGGCGATAAGATATTGGAGAGGCGTGAGAGCGTTGGCAAGTTGACCACGGGCTCTAAATCACTGGATGCGCTACTGGGCGGTGGGCTTGAGACACGCGCCATGACCGAGTTCTATGGTGAATTCGGAAGTGGGAAGACGCAGATAGCGCATCAACTCGTTGTAAATGTCCAGTTACCACCAGAGGAAGGGGGTTTAAACGGCTCCGCAATCATGATTGATACCGAAAACACATTCAGACCGGAGAGGATAAAGGATATGGCGGAAGGTGTTGGGCTTGATTTCACCGAGGTATTAAAGAATGTGCATGTTGCTCGCGCTTATAACTCCAATCATCAAATATTGCTCGTGGATAAGGCGAAAGAGCTTGCAGATGAGTTGAAAGATACAGAAAAGCCGGTCCGATTATTGGTGATTGATTCCGCAACTGCGCATTTCAGGAGTGAATATGTGGGCAGGGGTGCGCTCTCGGACCGTCAGCAGAAGATAAATAAGCACCTACATGATGCTCTCAGGTTTGGCGACCTGAACAATGCGGTGGTGATGATAACGAACCAGGTGCAGGTGCGACCCGACGCCTTCTTCGGCGACCCCACGCGACCCATCGGCGGGCATATCGTCGGGCATACCGCCACTTTCAGGCTATATCTCCGTAAATCCAAGGGCGAGAAGCGAATAGCACGTCTGGTTGACTCGCCAAACCTGCCAGAGGGGGAAGCGGTCTTCTCAGTTACTAAATCGGGGATACGAGATTGAACTCACTCCTCTTCCAGTTCCATCTCCTCCTTGCAACTCTCGCATACCATCAATCCGTCTTTCATTACCAGGTCATTGGTGAAGCAGCCGCATTTCTCACATATCCCCTGCCCCATCCCTTCTCCTTCACTACCCTGCTCTGTTAGCTCACGCTCCACATTCATCTCGATTAAATCAGTGAGTATCGAATTCATCTGTGAAGAAACCGCGAGTATATCAACATCAGCCACAATCCCCACCAACTTACCATCCTCTATTATCGGCAACTTCCTTATCTTCGCCGCTGCCATCTTCTTCGCGGTATCCGCGAGGCTGTCATCCGGCGAGCCGGTTATCAAAGGTGTGGTCATCACATCCTTCAGTTTCACAGTGCTCGGTGTTGTGTCCTTAATCACGAGCTCATTGATTATATCACCCTGCGTTACTATGCCCACCGGCTTACCACTGTTGTTTAACACAACTATGCTATCCACATCGTATTTCCTCATCATTTTCGCCGCTTCCCTGACGTTCATATCCTCATTACCTGCTACCACCTCGCGCACCATTATATCCCGCAGCGGTATATCCGTCTCCATCTATCCTCACTTAATAATTAATTGGTTTAAATAAGATAAATACTACCAGCCAAGAGATGAAATACGTGATTTTGATAGGGGATGGAATGGCTGATTATCCCATTCCAGAATACGATGGCAGAACGGCTCTACAAATTGCTTCCACTCCCAACCTCGATTTCATTGCTAACGAAGGAATCTGCGGGATGGTAAGAACAATTCCACACGGTATGGAAGCGGGCAGCGATATCGCCACGCTCTCAATTCTGGGTTACGACCCCGCACGGTATTACACCGGGAGGGGACCACTGGAAGCGATGGGGATGGGCATACCACTCAATGAAGGCGAGATAGCATACAGATGCAACCTCGTAACCGAGTCAGGGGGTAGAATCGTGGATTACAGCGGCGGGCATATCTCAAATGACGAGGCGAAGGAGTTGATTGAATCGCTCAACGCCGATGCGGAATTTAAGAGAGAAGGGATAACATTCTATCCCGGCGTTAGTTACAGGAACGTTATGGTTCTGAAGTCAGGAGAAGAGGTAGAGGGTGGTGCACCTCCGCACGATATTATCGGTGCACGGGTTGATGCGGAACTGCCTGAGAGCGATTTATTGAGGCGTATTATCCTCACTTCAAGGCAGATACTTGAGAATCATGAAGTGAATAAGAGGAGAGCGGCTCAGAACAAGAACAAGGCGAATATGGTCTGGCTCTGGAGCGGTGGCAGGAAGCCGATAATGCCCGAGTTCAGAGCGATGTATGGCGTTACTGGAGCGGTGATTTCCGGTGTTTATCTGGTTAAGGGCGTTGCGAGATGTGTTGCTCTGGACGTGATAGATGTGCCCGGTGCCACGGGCTATATAGACACGAATTATGATGGCAAGGCGGAATATGCATTAAGGAGCCTGAGAGAGACCGATTTTGTGCTCGTTCATGTGGAAGCGCCGGATGAGGCGGCGCACAGCGGCGAGATCGAGCAGAAGGTGAAGGCGATAGAGAACTTCGATGCCCGTGTGGTTGGCAAAATATTGTCCGGTTTAGAGTCGGAATATGCGGATGCGGGCTATAAGATATTAGCCCTGCCCGACCATTACACCCCGGTGTCCCTGAAGGTGCATACAAAAGAGCCTGTGCCCTTCGCTATCTACGATTCCCGCGCTCATACACGCCACCACGATATTGATACTGGCATTGGATTTGACGAGCAATCAGCGAGCAAAAGCCCTCTGCGGCTCAATGCACATAAGCAGGATTTGATGCGTTTCCTCTTCTCTTCTTTACCTTAATTCCCGCCTCATCTCTCTCATCGTCCGCCTGAACGCACTCAGTTCCTCCTTGAAATTACCAGGCTCCGTGGTTATCGCCGGCATCTTCGGGTTCTTAAATTTCAGCGCTTCCGTCTGGCAAACGCGGTCGCAGACGCCACAGCAAGTGCAGCCATTGTAATCAATGACCGATTTCTTATCCACTATCTCAATTGCACCCTCTGGGCATACCTCCGCACATTTACCACAACCTATGCATTTCATCGGGTCAACGACGGGAATCCACATCTTTCTATTATTTCTAATTATACATCACAAAAATAAAAGAACCTTTCAAACTCCTTCATTTGCTCCGTCCACAGAACCCTGCCGTTTCCACGCAGCGCGTCTTGATGAAGCAGCTCTTTAAAAAAATTGCTAATAATTGCAATAAAAATTGAAGCATGGGTAATATTCTTATATTAGTTTATATTAATATTGCAACCGTAAATGTGGAATGTAAAAATGGTAAACAAATTTCAGCTTAGATATACAAACTCGATACTGGGACCGATACGAATTTTGCATGTGGATGACGAACCTGCGGATTTGGAGATAACGAGGATATTCCTGAAGCGGGAATGGAAATGCAATTTTGAAATTGTCAGTGTGCTTTCCGTGCGAGAAGCACTGGAGAAACTGGAAAATGAGCATTTTGACGCCATTATCTCAGATTACCAGATGCCAGAGATGAATGGCATCGAATTTCTGGAAGTGGTGAGGAAGAGTGAAAAATATGCGGATACACCTTTCATTCTCTTCACCGGCAAGGGAGGAGAAGAAATAGCGAAGGAAGCACTGAGCAAGGGTGCAGACAGGTATATTGACAAGATAGGGAATCCAGCCCGTCAGTGCAATGAACTTGCACATGCGATAAGCGAGTTAGTGATGCAAGAAAAAATTAGAAAAGCTTAAATAAGACACGGCAAACCCAACTATATTATCATGGCTGGGGATGGCGGTAGCTTCCGGTATACATCAAGAGAGGCAAATCGGAATAATAAATTATTTATACTACTTTTTACAATAGTAGTATGTATATTCCTGGCTTTTTATATCAGCTTTATTATACGCACGGCAATCGTCTATACTCACCTCTTCTATATCCCTATTCTTCTCGCCGGGATGTGGTATTACCGGAAAGCAGTTTATGTCGCTCTATCTCTCGGCGTTATGCACATTCTTATGACTTACTTCGCCTTAGGCTCATTTATCACCGGGACTTTTGAAAGAGCGATTATTTTTGTGGCTGTGGCTTATGTCGTCGGACTTGTCTCCGAGCAGAGAAGGAGAAGCGAGGAGGAGACGCTACGGGAAAAGGACAAATCACAGATGATACTCAATACCGTCAGTGAAGCGATATCCATTTTTGACCGTGATTTGAATGTAATAGAGGTAAACGGTGCGCGATTAAAGATATTCGATGTGAAAAGGGAGGATGTGATTGGTAAGAAGTGCTATAAAGCGTTCTGGAATCGCGATGAGATTTGCGAGGGCTGCCCGGTGCCTGGAATTTTTGAAACGGGAAGAGGAACTCGCACGGAGAAGGTTCTTAACCTGAGTAATGGCACGAAGAAGTATGTTGACATCGTGCATATACCTATTTCCGATGAACAGGGCAATCCGGTTTGGGTATTGTGCGATATGAGGGACATGACGGAGCGTAAAGAGCTGGAGGAGAAACTCCGGCGGACAGAGCGACTTGCAACGATAGGCGAATTCAGCAGTGGCGTTGCGCACGAGCTCAGGCAACCTCTGGGTGTGATAAGCAACTCAGCTTATTTCCTCAGCAAGAAGCTCAAGGATATCGCAGATGAGAAGGTCAATCGGCACCTTGCTATACTGGATAAGGAAGTAAAAAGAGCTAATCGCCTGATAACCGATTTACTTGAGTTCGCTCGCGTGCCAGTGCCCGCTCTAAAGGAATGTGACGTCAATAAAATAGTGGAAGAAGCTCTATCATCGGTCGATATACCAGCGAATGTGGAGTTAAAAAAGGAGCTAAATAGAGACCTACCCGCGATTCAGGCGGACTTCAGCATGATCCAGCGCACGTGCACGAATATAATCACAAATGCAATATCAGCAATGCCCGAAGGCGGCTCGTTAGAGATAAAAACAGGGTGGAATAAAGAGGAAGGGAATATAGAAATAAGTATTGCGGATACCGGTGAAGGCATACCAGAGGAGAACTTAAGGAAAATCTTCGAGCCTCTTTTCACCACGAGACCACGTGGCGTTGGTTTAGGGCTCTCTTTATGCAGGAAATACGTGGAAGCGCACCGTGGGAAGATAGAGGTGGAGAGTGAAGTAGGAAAGGGAACTAAATTTGTTATAAAACTGCCTAAGGAGTCAGATGTGAGCGGTATTCATGCGGTTTGAAAAGGCGGAACATTAGGCTTTTCTACCAAAACCGAACCTTTTTAGGGGACATTATTTATGCACCTAAATTCAAATCTTTAGGGCAACCTAAGGATAAGGTGGCGTTAGAAATGGTGGAGAGGAAGCGGCGGATATGGGAATTACAGCATTTCACTGTTTGTAGAATCCTGGGTCTGACTTACAACGGTGATGTGCTGAAAGAGCTGTATAAGGATTTGAAACTCGGACATGAATATAATGGTTGCATGGGCGCATACGAGATGCATCAACAGCTCATCCAGCTATGCAGGACGCAGAACCGGCATGCTAAGCGATTGGAACGGTTATTGGAGAAGCGATTTGCACCCTATAAAGAAGTTGCGCGGTTAGATAGTGAAGCGATATGCAGGATTATAGAAGGGGATGGCAAAATGGATGGCAATAATAACAACAACCTGAAAGAAGTTCCTCTATCTGCTCTTATATGGTTCGCGGTGCGCAATGGTGATGGTAACAGCGGTAAAGAGATAGAATCAAGGATAGCCAATGCGCTTCATCTGAGAGAGCACCAGGCGTTGCGATTTTATGATGAACTCTCACGCAGGTCGGGTGGTAAGCCAGAGTTGGTAACGAAGGAACTGCATGCGGCTTTGGAAGCGCGGGAGAAACTGCAGCGTAGATGTGAGCGGTTGGAGCAAAAGCGGGATGAACTGATTGCGGAACGTGAAAAGTTAAGGGCGGAGAAGAGGGAGCTGGTGCACGAGCTGGAAGAGCTGAGGCGGATGAATGAGCAATTACAGGCGAGAATGCACGAAGCAGAAGGAGAAGCAACGGATAAGGAGCTTGAGGAGACGAAGAGGGAGCTATCAATTTTGAGAAAGGAGCTGAGGAGATTGAGCAGGGAGAATGCAGAATTGCTGAAGAAATCAAAAGCGGAGCAAAGGAACGTAGAGCAGGATGAGCGCACTCACACCAGGGATTGTAGCAAATGCAACGCCAATACCAACGCCAACGCGAATAAGAACAAGAACAATGAGCTTAGAGGTCTCCGTGTCGCTTATATTGGTGGTGTGGAATCAATGAAGTTATGCTACAGGGAGATAGCGGAGTCTTTTGGCTGCCTGTTCTGTTATCACGGTGGGCATTGTATGCGTGGTAAGAAGGAGATAGAAGGGATTGTGGAGAAGAACGATGTTATATTTTGCCCGGTTGACATAAACAGCCACAATGCATGTCGAATGGTGAAAGAGGCATGCAAAATGCGGAATAAACCATGCTATTTCCTTCGCAGTTCTGGCTTGAGCGCGCTCAGGAAGGCGCTGAGTGGCTTTGAGCCAGGATTCATGGTCTGACTATGTGTTCCGGTCCCAAACCCGGTCCTGGCATCGTTGGAATCTACGCAGCAAATATCGCCCCGATAATGATTGCGGGTATGATTATCGCT
>JAGGRS010000210.1 GCA_021159475.1 Candidatus Methanophagales archaeon | reverse complement strand
AGATGCGAATAGCGATACTGAAGCGAGATAGGTGCCAGCCGCGGAAATGCCAGTATGAATGCATAAAATACTGCCCGATGGTTCGCACGGGTGCAGAGACGATAGTTATAGGCGAGGATGGCAAGCCGATAATATCGGAGGAGTTATGCGAGGGCTGTGGGATATGCGTAAAGAAGTGCCCATTTGAGGCTATTTCTATAATTGGCTTGCCTGATAAGCTTACAGGAGAAGAGACGCATAGATATGGCGAAAACGGGTTTGTGCTCTACGGACTCCCGATACCGAAGCCAGGTAAAGTAACCGGGCTACTGGGCGAGAACGGAACGGGCAAGAGCACCGCAATAAAGATACTATCAGGGCTGATAGTTCCCAATCTCGGTGCCAGAACCGCCAGCTGGGATGCGATAATAAAGCGATATGCAGGCTCAGAATTGCAGAATTATTTCGCACGGCTCGCCAGAGGTGGGCTTAAAGTATCCTATAAACCGCAATACGTAAATGCCATTCCCGATTATTTCAGTGGCAATGTCCGGGAGTTGCTGGAGGGCACGGATGAGAGGGGGATGGCAGCCGAGCTTGTAGATGCTCTTGAACTCAATGCGGCACTGGAGAAAGATATAAAGGAGCTCAGTGGCGGCGAACTGCAGAGGGTTGCGGTTATCGCATGTATGATAAGGGATGCGGATTTCTACTTCTTCGATGAGGTCACACCCTATCTCGATATCTATCAACGTGTGCGGGTGGCGAGAGTTATAAAAGAGGTCTTGAACGACCGTGCGGTGGTTGTGGTGGAACATGACCTCGCTATTCTGGACATGCTCGCAGATTATATCCATCTCATCTATGGTAAGCCCGCGGAATACGGCGTTGTGACAATGCCAAAGAGCACAGGCAGGGGTATAAATGAGTATCTGAGTGGATTCCTTCATGCGGAGAACGTGCGAATAAGGGATAAGCCAATAGAGTTCACGGCGCATCCGCCGAGGGAGAAACAGGGAGAAGAGAGGCGCGTATCCATCGCGTATAGCGAGTTTGAGAAGAGTTATGACGGCTTCGTGCTGAAAGCGAAAGCGGGAAGTATAGAATCGGGAGAGGTTCTCGGCGTGGTCGGACGTAATGCAATAGGTAAGAGCACGTTTGTTAAAGTATTGGCGGGAGAGATAGAGCCTACGAAAGGCAGGATTGAACTTGATATAAAGATATCATATAAGCCGCAATACATAGGGCTGAAGGAGAAGGGTGACATGAGCGTGCGCGAGTTGTTCCAGCGTCTGGATATAAGTGAATCAGAAGTTATAGAGGTATTAAAGCCATTGGGAGTGCCGGAGCTGGAGAATAAGTGCGTGAAAGACCTCAGTGGCGGCGAACTGCAAATAGTAGCAGTAGCTGCCTGCCTCTGCCATCATGCATCGCTGTATATGCTGGATGAGCCCTCAGCGCATCTGGATGTGGAGCAGAAGGTGCATTTGATAAAGACCATAAGACGGTATGCCGAACGGAGGGATGTCTCAATGCTGATTGTGGACCATGACATCTACCTGATAGATTTATTGAGTGATAGATTGATGGTATTTGAAGGTGAGCCGGGGGTGCGGGGCGAGGTAAAAGGCTGTTTTGAGATGCGAGAGGGTATGAATACCTTCCTGAAGGAGCTGGGTGTGACCTTCAGGCGCGATGAGCTCTCGCTTAGACCCCGGATAAACAAGATAGGCTCGGCGAAGGACCGTGAACAGAAACAGAAGGGTAGATATTATTATCTATAGTTTATTCCACTTTTATACCCAATTTCCTGGCTATCTCCTTATATCTCACCCTCAGTGTCACTTCTGTCACACCAGTAGCTTCAGCAACGTCCTTCTGCGTCTTACGCTCGCCACACAGGATTGCAGCGATGTAAATCGCAGATGCGGCAATGCCAGTTGGACCTCTGCCGCTTGTTATATCGCGCTCAAGTGCCTCCTTTATTATCTCTCGAGCACGCTCCTCCACATGCTTCTTCAATTTCAATTTCGCACAGAACCTGCCAACATATTCCAGTGGTGACACGGGAGCGAGCCTCATTCCCAGCCGATTCGCCAGTAACTTACACGTCTTTATTATATCCTTCTTCCCCACACTCGTTACATTCTCTATCTCATCGAGCGTTCGTGGCACATTGTGCTTCCGACATGCCATATACAAGGATGCTGCCAGTATCTTCTCAATTGAACGCCCATGAATCAGGTCCTTCTCCCACGCATCACGGTATATCCTGATACTATCTTCCCTCACATCCGCGGGTACCGCAAGAGAGGACGATAGCCGTTCTATCTCCGCCCGTGCCACCATTTGATGCCTCCTCACTGAGGCACTTAACCGCCTCCTGCGCTGCAATTCACTCAATCTCTGTAAATATTCCCTATCGGGTTCAGGTGTCCCATCTCCTCCATTCTCCACCATCCTTCACACCTCAGACGAGCACAAAAACTTCCTCACTCCTCAAATCCGCCACTGCACGATTCTGATTCACACCCGTGAAGAGCTTAACACTAATATACGGATGGTCTACCGGTCCGAAGATATCATATATCCTGCCTATCTCCCTATTACGCCCATCCAGGACCACAGAGTTGAGTAGCCCACCAACGGCTTCCAGGCTCTTTCTCTTACTCTTTCTCTTACCCCGCACAATCATAATATTATTTAGCACATGCAGCACATTACCCAGCGGTTTACGCTTCCTCCTTTTCATACCCTATATAAAAGTTACGTGTTATGTAATATATAAAGTTTACTGTTTTTCACTTAATCCGCCTATTCTCCAAACATTCATAAATCCACCAGCCATAGCGGCGATTACAATGGGATAGAAGACCGTGGAGATGCCGAAGGCATCGCTCACCACACCGAGAATTAGCCTTGAAGTGGAGCCGAAGCCGAACCCCGCGAACATCAACAGCCCAAATGCCATTCCTCGCTGTGAAGGTTCTACCAGCCTGCTTATCGTTGTTAGTATAGCCGGAAGCACGGCTGGGAAGACTATACCCGCAAGTGCAAGAGTCAGAATGCACCAGAATAGGGGTAGCAGAGGCGCAACAAAGAACAGTGGTGCAATGATGAAGAACCCCGCTGCCATCACTCGCCGTTCGCCTATGATATCGGATAAATGCCCGCCGAGAAATTTGCCTATCGCGCCCCCACCTGTGAATACAAATGCCAGAATCACCGCGAACTGAGCTCCTACTCCTTTATACTCATTTAAAAATATCGGGATGAATGTCAATGCACCACCGATTATAAAACCAAATAAACCCTCTATCAGGTATATCCGCATCAGCACTACTGCATCCTGCCTCAAAGTCCGCAGAGTGGAGAGTAAGGGTCTTACCGTATGGTGGTGAAGATGAAGCTCATTGCTTATCGCGTGCAGTAAGAGCGTGAAGAATAGCATTGGAAAGACCCAGAAGAGATACGCGAACCGCCAGTTGTGATAAAGGCTTATAATACCCGCCGCTAAGGGCGCTATGGCAAGCCCTATGCTACCCCCCACTTCATGCAGTCCGAATGCACGCCCGCGTCTCAACTGGATTGTGTTTGAGATGTGAGAGAGTGCAGAGGGGTGATACAGGCTGAGCATGAACCCCATACCGATGAAGACCGCACTGAGGGCTAAGAAATCACGTGCCAGGAACAGCAGTGCAACAAAGAGGGCAGTACCGAAGAAACCATAGCTTACCAATCGCAATGAATCATACCTGTCAGCTAAGAAGCCCGAGATGATACTGCCTGCACCGGTTGCCATAGCAAAAGTGAAGGATAGTGCCCCGACATAGGTGTTACTGAGCTGGAACTCATCCTTCACCAGTGGCGAAAGCGCAGGTAATGTGGTAGCCATAATGTGCATCAGGGCATGCAAAGCAGTCAGAGAGAGCAAAGTCCTGTCTTTTATTCCTCTCATATATCGCTAAGAAAGGATTTAAAGAGAGAAGTTCATTATTATAAATTAGTTAAGGTGGCGGGATGAGAGCTTTGCTAAGTGTCTTCAATAAGGATGGGATAGTGGAGTTAGCGGAAAGGCTGAAAGAGCTTGGGATAGAGTTAATCGCAACGGATGGCACTGCAAATGCGATATTGAAGCATGGTATACCTGTGAAGCGTGTCTCGGAATTCACGGGTGTGCCAGAGATGCTCGGTGGCAGGATAAAGACGCTACATCCTGCTATTCATGCTGGAATCGCAACCGGGGACATCGGGCTTGTTGCTGTCAATCTCATACCTCTCAATGGGCTCACAAGCATGGATATCGGCGGTGTGGCTCTGATTCGGTCGGCGCTAAAGAACCTTGAAAAGACCGCGGTGGTTGTCAATCCTGCGCGATACCACCAGATTATTGATGAATTGCTCCATAATGGACACCTCTCATACAATACGAGATTGGAACTCGCATGTGAAGCCTCAAGCTATATAGCCGAGTATGATTCAAAAGTAGATAAGATGTTAAGAGAATTAAGGGTTAAGGGTTAAGGAGGTGAAGAACGGATATGGGTATGCGTGAATGGCACGAGGCGATGAAGGACAGATGTAAAGAGATTCTGATAAATCATGGATATACCGTGAATACCACAGAAGGTGTGCGGATTTTTCGTGAATACAGTATGAAGAACAGGAACAGGGAGAAGTTCGCACTTGGTATGGTTGACCTCGTGGGGATGAAGGGCGGGAAGATAAAGATAGTGGTGGAGATAGAGGAGGACGCTACACCGAAGAGTATACTTGGCGATGTCTCGGTTGTGGAGCTGTCAAATGTATGTTTGATACGTGCAGGGTCAGATAGCAAGATGTTGCCTTTAGAGGGCGCTATTCTCTTTGTCATTACGCGGTTAGTGGAAGAAGAGCGTGCGAAGAGGCGACTGCAGTCAATGGCGATGATGATGCGTGATGTATATAACCTCACTAACCTGAGTGATTTTATCATTACGAATGAGGCGGAATTCGAGGAAGAACTGAACGAGGTGGAACTGTACATGGTGTGAGAGATATGAAAGAAAATGAAGAAGAAGGATTTGAATATCTTAATAGAGGAATTGCGCGTGATACATGATGATTTCAGGCTTATACCCGCAAATGAGATTGAGGTAGCTGACTGGGTGAGGTGGAAATGCCGCTATGGGTGTCGGGGTTATGCAAAGCATCTGAGCTGCCCGCCATATACACCAGCGCCGGAAGATACACGAAAGCTGATTAGAGGCTATGACAAAGCCTTGATAGTGCGATTTGAGGATGTGAAGCCGAACCTGGATGTGCCACCACGGCATCTTCACCATTTCCTCTGGGATGCAATCAAGATGGTAAGCGATACGATGTACGAAATGGAGCGTCATACTTTCCTGTCCGGCTATTATAAGGCATTTGCAATGGATGCACTACCCTGCTCCTACTGCGACCCGTGCATACCGGAGGAGAATAAAGACCTTGACCTGGCGCCGAAGCGATTCTGCCGGCATCAGGATAGGGTAAGACCGTCAATGGAGGCTTGTGGGATAGACGTATTCGCAACGGTGCGGAAGGTTGGTTATGAAGCGGAGGTATTCACATCGCCATATCAGAAGATAACCCTCTTTGGCTTGCTATTGATAGAATGAACACGCTCAGTTATGTAACTATCTTATCAACCTTATCCAGTGCAATAGCGCGTCTTATCTCCAGTGCGAGCCGTCTGCCTGAGCTCATATTAGTTCTGAAGAGTGCATTGCCGTATGGATGCCCACCATACATGTGTATATTCGTCCCCCCACCTATTCGTGTAGCGATGTCGTAGACCCAGAAATCCATATTCTCATCTACAATCGTCTGCAAGCAGAAAGGACCGATTATGCCCGCGGAATACTCCTCCTTCGCAAATTTCACAAACCTCTCCGCTATTGGCATCACCCTGTTGAGAAGACTCTCCCTCAGTGTCGCTGATGCATGTCCAACCACAATCATTAACGGGTCGCTCAGCTTCTCCGGCAACTCCTGTGTCCTCGGTATCCGCGCCATGCCGTCAAGATTCGATTCGAAGCGCCAATCAACGCCAAGAAGCTCTAATTCTTCGTCTATTGGCGAATAAAAGAAGTCAAAGTTGAATACCGGTCCTATTACATATCGCTCAATTCGTGCATTCGCGAGGTCATCGGCGGTGATTATCCCCTTCTCTATCAACCGTTGCGACTTCTCACGGTATTCAGCGCGGTCTTTTGCCGTAAAGAACCCGCGCTCGAGTCGCATCTTTGCATGCGGCAGCTTCACCATCACCAGCGTGTCTATATCCTCAGCTTTATACTCCTCCGGCGTTGGTATACCCGCCTGTTCGCATAGCCAGTAATAACTCCTCTCCTCCTCCCTCTCTTCTATCCTGAGCATATCCCGGCTACCCACCAGCGGCACTTTGAACCTGTCCTCAACATTATCTATGCCCGTATACACCACAAATGAGCGGTTAGGAATGAATAACGTATTCCTGGACCTTAGCTCATCCTGTATCGCATCGCTCATCATATCCGCGAACCGGGGCACAACCAGGTTCTCATCCACCACACCCTTTCGCAAGCCATTCACCTCCCTGTATCTGAAATATTTCGTATATACCTCTTCCCTGCCCTTCTCTGCGACCACAAGGGTCTTGAAACCCTCCTCCTTCGCTCCGTCACAGACATCGAGTGCCGAATGCGACCCCAGCACACCAACAATTACATTATCAAGGTCATAATCTGCCAGGACCTCTTCTATCTCGCTTCTCGCTATCATTTCTTAGCCCCTTTTAAGACAAAGTTTCTTTTTATATATATTGTGTGGCACCGCGCTGTGCTCGCTGGCGGGGGTAGCCGAGCTGGACAAAGGCGCAGGACTTAAGATCCTGTTCCGGAGGGATACGTGGGTTCAAATCCCACCCCCCGCATAATTTCCATCATATCGTTACTCATTACCGAACTCAGAGGGATGAGCGGAAATTTATATAAGGTGGATGCATTTAATCAGGTAGTGGTGTCTGAACTCAAATTAGAGGAAGGCGATAGGAGATGGCTGGCACGAGCGGCGGGAGAAGTAGCAGAGATGCTAAAGAAGCTTGAAGTGAATGAGATTATAAGAATACTGGATTTTTACGATGCGTCTCTTCTCAATCCCGCATCGCTACACACGCCTCTGGCACGAGAGGAGGAGGAATTGATAAAGAGGCTTGTAGGTGAGGATAGAGTCAAGGACACAATACTGTTGAAGACAAAGGCGCTTATCTTTGCTCCTTCTATACTGGCACCCTCGCCCCGGTATCTGGATTATGGGACTGCGATACACCGCAGATTTTTCATCCATGGCGCATGGTTCTCCATCATAGCGCTGAACGAGGCGTATCTAACGTCCGCAAGTGAGTTGATGCTTAGATACATGATAGAGCATGAGATAGCGCAGGGCGAACTTTATAAAGTGCTGACAGAGCAGAGGGTCAGGAGTCCCGACCGGGATATGAAAAGGTTGATATATGAGAAAGCGCGGTTACGAGCGATACAGCAATCGGGGATAGAAGAAGAGGAACTGGAGAAGGAGCGGCAATTGATTCTCGAATTATGCTCTAAATACCCCGTTATTCCGGTTCATTTCGCATCTGCCGCACTGTTCATCTATTTAGATAAGAATTGGGCTACTGTGAAGCAGTTTGGAGTTCCGAGTAAGGACGATATAGAGGAAGAACTTGCAAAAACCAATTTCAGTGCCTGGGCTGACGCCTCTCTCGAATTGTTCAGGCTGTTCCTGAAAGAACTGCGGAAGGCGCTCGCCATGACCGGTGTGGAGTATGGAGTAGCGATTGTATGATTATAGTATCTAACGGCTTCATCCCAAAACTAAGGGATCTTCGGCAGTGTAACCTCGGGATTTTTACCAAAA
>JAGGRS010000103.1 GCA_021159475.1 Candidatus Methanophagales archaeon | reverse complement strand
TCTCTGCTATTCGCTTGTTCATTTCATCTATCCCGCTCTCCAACCTGGCTATCCTCCTGTTCGTCTCGTCGAACCGCCTGTTCGTCTCCTCCTCCGCTTCGTCAAATCTCCTGTTCATCTCGTCGAACCTCCCGCTGGTCTCCTCCTCCGCTTCATCTAATCTTCTGTTCATATCTTCTCTAAGGTCATTTATCCTGTTATCCACTGCGTGCTTTACATCACTTATCTCACCATGAATCATATCAAATATGCGGTCATGCTCGCTTACAGTTCCCTCTATTTTACTCACACGCTCTTCTATGGATACTGCCATATTGGTAATATTGCACGTCAAAGTATATAAATGTGTAATTTTGCTCATCCCCGCATTTCATACCAAACCTAAACCAGCAACTCTATTATCCGTGCATAAGCCGGTCTTGTAATAAAGATACCTATTAAGAGTCCGGTTATGGTTACAATTGCGAGACTCCTGAGCGTGCCGAGAGCCATAAATGCGAGTGCAAGCATTGCAACTATCGTTGTCGCTGCGGATGCGAATATGATACCGTAAGCAAATGAGATACGCTTATGATACATTGAGGAAGACCTGCCACCGGAAAGCACCTCATCGGTTATTATCACCATCTGGTCCACACCGGTACCAATTACGGCGATTATACCCGCGATGCTCGGCAAGTCCAGCTGCCATTTGCCCGCTGATAGTATAAATGCAGATATAACCAGTAATACTGTTACGCCAACCGTCAGGTCTGTCACCGGATATTTCCACCATCTCAGCAGTGCCCCGATGAGTAACACCACCAGTAGAATGCCCATCATGCCTATCGTTAGCCAGTTTATCGTGGCTACTATCCCCAATATCAGGATTACCTCGCTGAGTAGCCCAAAGAACATCGGCAATATTATCCTCTTCTCACGGTACCGAATGCCAACAACGAGTGTAACAGCGATAATAGCGAGTAAACCCGCAATTAGAGCCCCTTTCTTGAATTTCGCACCCAGATACGCCGGCACCTCTCCTGCACCCAGCACCTGCACATTCACCGGTAAAGCACCTGCTTTTAAGTGTATTATCAGTTCCCTTGCTCGCTTTAAACCCTCATCACCCACACCCGTCTCGGATATAAGGCTATATACAGGCGCATTGCGCAGTTCTTCCGCAAGCTCCGGTGCCAGTGGTCCACTGTAAACGACCACATTGTCGAGCAGCATTACCAGTTCGTGGTTCACTGGGTCATCAAGGGCGCCATACTTTATAGCAGCATCCCTGAGTGCAGTGGCACCCTTCTCGGTCAGTGTAAAGGGAGCACCCCAGGGCGCATTCTCGCTTTCGCTTCGCCTCTGCGGGACCATCCTCACACTGCGTATACCCTCGCTACCGTATACAACATGCTCGGTGATGTTCTCAATTTCACGCAGGTGCTCGCCCTCCTTTATCTCTCCGCCCGTTCCATTCGTCTGTATTCGTATCTCAAACTTACCTGGCTCGCCTACAAGCGACTCTGCGGTCTTTATATCAATACCCGCGAGGTCAATGACCAGCAAATTACTGCCCACAGTTCTCACAGTCGTGCTCGCCAGACCCAGCATATTCAGTTTCGTCTCTATTATTCGCCTGGTCTCGTCGCGCGTCTCACGTGTAACCCCCTCCTCAAAATCCAGTTTGCCATCCGGCTTCCTCGCTATCGTGGCGTTTATGCCCTTAAGAGCATCCGCCAGTTGCTCCGTTGTAACGCTCTTCCGTATCTCATACTTTATCTCACCACGTGCAGTCCTGTAAGGTCTAACTTCGGTATCCAGTGCATCGCTGAGGAATGATGCAATACGCGATTCGTTAACGTCTTCGGGCGCATCAATCCCAACTAAGGTGCCATTCAACTTCAATTGCAATGAAGAGCCACCCACGAGGTCTAACCCATACTGTAAATTGCCATTCAATCCCGCATCTGCGGGTGGCGGTGGATAGACATAAATGGCAATGAGCGCGGCTAAAACGAACAATAACAGCGTTATTACCCTTATATCACTTAATAAGCCCTCTTTTCTCATATCTCACCCTCCACTATCCTCACCATATCCTGCACCACTTGCGCATTCATCAGATAATCATTCTTGTTTTATACATATTTATCTATTTTATAGCCTTATAGCCTCCTCTGTAATCCGACCCATAATCCAGAATTTCTTGCACATTTACACTCATTCTTTTTCCGTAGATATTACCTATGTGGTCAGCGAATTACTGAAAAGGACAGAATGAATTGGTAGAAATATCATTGGGCTTGGCTTCTCTCTCCTCCTGTCCTCTCATCCTCTTAGCTTGTTATCTCGTAGGGATATAAACATGTAAAAATAGAAAAGTTTTTATAAAGTAGTAGTTCTTACCATTTCTTATGGAACCAATAGTGATGGTGTTTGCATGGACGATGGTAGTGATAGTGCTGGCGTTCATTGCTTGCTTGTTCGAGGATTTAGAGTCAGACGAGGGTTCACAGAGCAATCCGAACTCGCAGGTTCAGTTAGCGCCGGAGATGGGTTACATACACCGATACTACAACAAGGCGATATCAGGCGAAGGACTATCATATGCACTTGCCTGCACTATTGCGGGCACTGTTGCGTGGGCGATGCTCTCAACGGGTATAACACCACTAATAGCGATACCATTTGGTGCGGGTATAGGCTCTCTTGTGCACATGATTCGTGCTACAATACCGCATCTGGGCAGAGAATCAGCGCATAAGCGATTTGAGCAGCCGATATACCTCGATGTCTTCTTCGGGCATCTCGTCCCCATCGCCACACACAATTTCATGGCTGTGGTCTGTATTACGGCGATAGCATACATACAGAGCCCTTCAGGTCCTTTAGCAGCTATTACTGGATTGCCAGTAGCGGCAAACAATCCGTTCCCGCTTCCACTGTTATGCTTTATATGGGGTATCACAGTAGGTGCAATAGGGTCATCAACCGGGGATATTCACTATGGCACGGAACGATTGTTTCAGGACAGACCGTTTGGAGAAGGGCGTCGCGTTGTTTACCACGGGCAGATATGCAGATACGCAGATTGCGGCATAAGGACCTCAAAAGATGTGGTTGCATTCTGTGCGAAGTATGGTGGACCGGCAACAGGGTTGACTTTTGGGCTGATTGTCCTCTTCGAGAACTGGCGAACATTGATAGGGATGATGGCAGGTGGCTTAACAGGAGGTAGCTGGAGTCCTGGAGTGGCTGCGGGCGTGGGCATTGTAATCGGGCTGATAATCGCGGTCGCTCTGACAGTGGGCAATCTCTATCTGGTGAAATGGGCGAGGAAGAAGTTTGGACCGTTTGTAGGAGAGTGAAGAGATGAATAAGGAAAGAATAAAGAATGTAGGAGGTAGGGAATAGAAAATGGACCCGATAATTCTGGTATTGATATTGGTGAGTGCGATAATAGGTGGAATACTGGCGTCTCTCGGCGTGCATCTGCTACCGGTCGGGGGTGCACCAGCGGCAATGGCAACTGCTACTGGTGTAGCCACCGGGTGTGTGATGCTCATGACCGGTTCGGCTGTTACAGGCTTGTTCACGGCGTCAGCAGTAGCGAGTTTCTGGGAGTTTGAACATGCGAATATTGCGCTTGTGGCTCTATCGGGTGGTGTCGGTGCGATGCTAATGATAGGCTGGACGATGCTAATCGCAAATCTCCTGTATGTCTTCGGTGCAGGTATTGTTCCCGTATCAGGCAGAGTAGCAGTAGATCCAATAACGAAGGAATCACAGACCGAATACAAGACACCGAGGACTGATGGACATGGAATGCCAAATGTGAGTTACATATCAGGTATGATAGGCGGCTTTGTGGGAGGATTCGGTGGCGCATTGATATACGTTACACTGGAGAACTATGCGCATTTCTCGCCCGCTACCGCGGGTATCGTTGCAATCGGGATATTCATCGCCAATGCAATTCTCGCAGCATACAATATCGGTGGCACGATAGAAGGATTCCACGACCCCAAGTTTAAGGAGCGGATAGGAGTGGGGCTTTTTGCCGCTTTCGTCGTGTCTCTACTCTGTGGTATCCTTGTAGTCGTTGCTGTTGAGATATTCCCAAGTTTGGGCTTAGGAGGTGCGTTGTAATGGGAGAAGAGGAGAAAGCGGAGGAGAAGCCGGAGGAGAAGGAGAAGTTCACATTGCACTTCCCTAACGAGAACAACCTCGCTATCATAGCGGTTATCGCTGGTGTGATAGTATCAATTTTACCCGTGCTTCCGGCGTTCGTAAAAGGTATCGGTGCTATACTGGTAATACTATGGGGTGCAGATTCGGTGCGAAAGACAGCCAGATACGGACTTGGAACCGGTGTGCCCTCTATTGGCGTGCTCGCAATGGGTTATGGGATAGTTGGTGGCGTAACTGGCATAGTCATCGGTTCTGTGCCCGCTTTAGGCGGTGGTGGCATCGTGGAACCGGGAGTATTAGTGGGTGTGGTGGCTGTCGGTGTTGTCGGCTACATCTCCGGTATATTAGCAAACAATGAGAAGTTCATAGGCATGAAGATACCGGGTCTGGAGCGCGGCATGGCGGAACTGGGGATGGCAGGTGCGCTGGCAGTGATAATAGAGTCTTCAATGATTGCGGGCACATGGAATGCCGCGGTAGTAATACCAGAGATAATAGAGACCGGAGTTATAGCATTGATATTCATCCTTGCGGCATTCGGCATGCTTCAGCCTTTCAACTCCTGTCTCGGTGCAGATGAGCGACGAGGGCGAACACTGCTCGTATCGGTGGAGATCGGTGGGTTGAACTGCATCATTTTTGGTGTCTTAGCATCATTAATCCAGGGCATGGCACAGGGAGTGCCACTGATTGCACTCGGAGCAATTACATGGGTTCTGTTCTACTCTGCATACGTGAGAGCATGTCTAAATGAGGCGCATTCTGTGGTAGGAACAGGGTTGATAAAGACAATGAGGTGATAAAAAGGGAATGATAACAATAAATGATAAATTTGGTGTTGTATTGGACCCAAGCACACTTAGAGTGGGAGAAGCCGTACCTGGCTTTTATAAAGTCAGTCTGGCACCGATAGAAGAGCAGCTGGACATCTTAGAGGATGCTGTGGATGATCTCTTTAATATCCTCTCGCCGACAACCAGTTATTCAATGGCACAACCAAATCGTGAAGGAACTACAAATGTTGCAGGATTCATTACGATGGTGACCATCGGGCTGATCTTCGGGCTACTGTCAGTGGGAATTCTGCTGTATGGTATAGGGGTGATATAATAATGGCGGAGAAGAAGAAACCGGCAGATGGATGGCCTCTTGCAAGTGGAGATTACGTCGTGGGCAATCCTGAGCACCCAGTTGCGGTCAGCTCTTCTGGCGGGCATTTCAAAGATGCGGATGCGCAGGCACTGCTTGATGCTGGCGCTTCTATCGTAGGTTCATGCAAGACGGAAAACATAGGGCTGGAGAAGCAAATCGCGAATATCGTGGGTAATCCGAACATAAGGTTCTATATAGTTGCGGGACCTGAGGTCCCGGGACATATCTGCGCGGGTTCAATGAAGAAACTGCACGAGAAGGGTGTGGACCCAGAATCTCACAAGATAATAGACGCGCCAGGGGCAATTCCATTCATTGAGAACGTGCCACATGAAGCGGTTGAACGGTTCAGGCAGCAGGTGGAACTGATTGATATGATAGGTGTGGAGGATGTAGCGCAGATAAAAGCGAAGGTAGAGGAATGTGTTGCTCGAGACCCTGGAGCTTTCCCGGCAGACCCGATGGTGGTAAAGATAGCGGAGGAGGAAGCGGAAGAGGCAGCGGAATTGGAAATACCACTGGCGAATCCTGCTATGCCATTTATGGGAGTAATAGCGCCAGCGGTGGAGTCTATAAGATACAAGTCGCAGATGCTCGCACGGGACTATAAACTCTCGATGGCAATCTCTAAGAATTCGCTCATAGGCATAATCACAGGTTTGATAATGGCTCTGATTGTCTCGTTACCTTTTATATACTGGGCGGGGGTGATATAATATAAAATGGCACAGAAAGTAGAGCAGCAGACACCTGAGACAGCGGTGCTGACGGCGAAGATAGAGGATTTGAAGAAGTTCATCACCATAATAGGGAAGGATTCACGATTTGCAGCGGGTCTCTGGGTAGGATTTGTAAAGGGTCTTGCAATCGGTATATTCGTGAGTTTGCTGCTCGTGGGCTTCAAGTACATGTTGCTGAGAGGAGGTTTATAAGAAATGGCGGTAGAGGAAGAAGAAGCGGAGAGGAATGACAACAATGGTGAGGAGAAGGAGACTCCAGTACCTATTGCAATTACACCACCAGAGCATACGAAACTGCTGGACAGGCTGAACACGATGGACGAGCGAGTGGAGTTCGTTGCTGGCGAATTGGCACTGAAACAGGGTGAGAAGGTAGGTTTTGCCATTGGTATCCTGTATGGATTGCTGATAGGAATATTTGTGTATATAATATTCCTTATATGAGAAAAAGATAGGAGGATAAGAGGAAGAAGATGTTTGTATTTGACAGGAAGCAGGACATATATGAGATAGCGGGAGTAAAAGTGGGAGGACAGCCAGGAGAAACTGCAACAGTTTTAGCGGGTACGATATTCTATGCGAAGCACGACATCGTTGAGGATGCAGATAAGGGGATATTTGACAAGAAGAAGGCGGAAGAAGCGATAAACAAGCAGGATGAGATGGCTGACATAACAGGAAATCCCGCAATAATACAGATATTCTCGGAATCGGAAGAAGCGATGAAGAAGGAGATAGAGTTCTGTGCCGAGGTAAGCGATGCTCCGTTCCTGATTGATTCCACGGTAGCGGAGGCGAAGATGGCGGGTGCAAAGTACTGTGATGAGGTGGGACTGGCAGATAGGGCAGTTTACAACTCGATTAACATGTCAATCACAGACGAAGAATACGAGGTGATAAAGAATGCGAAGCTGGAATCTGCGATTCTGCTTGCATTCAATCCAAAGGATGTAACCGTAGCTGGTAGAGCGGACTTACTGGAAACGGGAGCCGGGACCATCAAGATTGGTGGTGTTGAGAAGGGTATACTGCAGATAGGCAAGGAATGCGGGATAACGAAGCCGATAATTGACCCGGCTACATTGCCCATAGGTGCCGGTGCTGGTTCCACATGCGCTTGCGCACTCGTATTCAAGTCGAGATATGGAATCCCGTGTGGGTTGGGCATACACAATGCACCTTCGGCATGGACGTGGATAAAGAAATACCGTAAAGAGCATTCTGAGCATCCGAAGAAGGGTGTGTGGATCGGACCGGGCGCTGAGGCGTTCAAGATGTGCGACATCGGTTCTAATGTCATACCCGCGCTATTAGCCAACGATCTCATCATGTACGGACCAATAGAGCATGCCCCAACGGTGTTCCCACTCATCGGGATGATAGACATGATAGTGGGCGAGGCGGCGCAGGTGGAGCACGAGATACAACTGCAAGAACCACACCCATATCTGAAGATGTCGGGATAAAAATAAAAAACAAATTTTTTATTTTTTATTTTTCTCTTTTTATTTTATTCATTCTCCGGGCAGCAAATTGATAAGGGTCGCTATTTTGTGAAAGCCCTCTACGTGAAGAACCCAGGGGCTATTGATAAGGACACAAGCCTATCTGCCTTGCCAGTTGAAACTGCTTCACTCATACATACGACATAAAAATGTATGGGCTTTTAAATGTAAGAATCCATTTATATAACATGAAAGAATCCGGGAGGAGCAATTCTATGGATGAAGTAATAGAGAGAATAAGCACTTTAGAGGGGAGAGTAAGTGAGCACGACCGGATATTTGATATGATAAGGGAAGAGATAAGGGGATTACGGGAATACATTGACGGGAGGATAGATGATACGAACACGAGGATAGACGACT
>JAGGRS010000253.1 GCA_021159475.1 Candidatus Methanophagales archaeon | reverse complement strand
GTGGCTTGCCGTTATACTCATATTCATGTCTATACTATTCACGATGGCAACTACCAGGTAGCAGATGTGGTCTACCGGTATTTCGTTTCTTATGTGGTTTAGATAATTGTTGGACAGCCTCTACCCTTTGAAAAAACAAGGATGTATTCGTGCACATCCCTTAAAGTAGGGTTTTTGGCAGACCTCTCATAAGGAAGTCAATATCCAGCATATCTTTAATTATAAAAGCGTGAAGTGGGATATACGGTTTCCTTTCCCAAATTTGCAATATTTATACAAGCTCTGCCACCAGGAACTATGACTCTGTAAACTTCCTTCCATACACTTTTTAAGAATTCCCTATATTCTGTAAAGGAAAGATTTTGCATATTCCCACGTTATACGGAATTGACATCTTAACTTTGCGTAAGCATCAAATTCTTTAGCAATTGGAGTTAATAATTCTTTTACTCATTTCCCAGTATAACTCTTATCCACTATTCGGATACACTCCCGGATATGGAAGATATTAATGATTTTTATTCTATTCAAATATCTAACAAATAAGGAAAATAAATATGCGGAGGTTGCCGAGTTGGACAAAGGCGTGAGGTTCAGGGCCTCATCCCGAAGGGGTTCGGGAGTTCGAATCTCCCCCTCCGCATAATTTCACTTATGCCTCAACTTCAATTTTAACCTGTAATAACTCAGTGGATGTGTGACCTTCTCACAGAGCTCATCCTTGCCCACGCAGTTGCCGTAGGTACGCATTGTAGCACATGAGGGCGCGGTATAGCGAGTGCCACCCTTAGCACCCGCGATGTGCTCCACCTGATACCTCGTCCGTGCCTCGTCGAAGTCGGGTGAATTCCTGTATAGCTCTATCACCTCATCCACAGACAGCCCGATATTCAACAGGAAAGCGGTAACGGCGAATCTCGCACTGTGTGGCACATTTACACCCGCCTTCAAATTGTTCAGGATGTTTATTATACATGGCGGATATGAGCCCGGATCGCCACCTGAGGGCGTATGGAACTCTTCCAGATCCTTACGCTTGATACCGAGTTCCTTCCTTATGTGCTCAACATGCTCACTCAGCGAATCGCATATATCGTCGGGGACATCCAGTGGCAGGTCCTTCACTATCCGCTCATACATCGCTTCCTGGACAATCCGCACGAATTCGGTCATCCTGAGGCGCACTTTACCACGCACCATGCTCCGATTCACGAGTTTCCATCTCTTGTCCCTGAGGTTGGCGGTGAGCCGGAGATAGTCAGTGAACGGGAGCAGCACAAGATTGGGAGAGAACTCGGCATGTATGCCCAAATCCTCAGACAACTCATGGATGATACTATCATCAGAGCGCAAATCTTCTATTAAGCGCTTATACGCCCCTTTTGCCTCTGCTAACGCATATCTGCGAATGAGATAGGAATCACGAATGCAAGATACGAGGATACGAGCAAAGGGATAAGATAGTAACTCCGTCTGCGCCTGCGTATCATCGGCTATAACGGGTCTCTGGATCACTCCGGTTCTTATAGCTTCTATCACTCGCTCTTTAGCCCGTATCCTCGCTGATACCGAGCTGATGAGGTCATCAAGTGTGAATCCCGCCTCCTTTACATATTCCAGTGCCCCGGATAGAAAGGGATAGAAGCACAAATGCCGCTGTAAACGCAACTGCAAATGTAAATGCTCCAGTTCTTTCATCTCTGTCTCACAATCTCTAATCTCCCACCACGCATAATCATCATGTAATCTATGAGTACAAGAGCAACCATCGCTTCTGCTACCGGCACTATCCTGGGGCATATACAGGGGTCATGCCTGCCTCTTATCCTCAGTTCCACCTCCTCCATTCGCACCATGTCCACGCTCCGCTGCGGCTTTGCAATAGACGGGGTGGGTTTCACCGCCACTCTGCATATCACAGGCTCGCCAGTTGAGATACCACCCAAGATACCACCCGCATTGTTCGTCCTTGTTCTTATCCTCCCATCTTCTATATCTATATAAAATTCGTCGTTCATCTCACTGCCTCGCATCCTCGCCGCTCCGAATCCAGCGCCTATCTCAACGCCCTTCACCGCACCAATACTCATAAGCGCCTTTGCCAGTTCTGCATCGAGTTTATCGAATACCGGTTCGCCCAGTCCAGGCGGAACGCCAGTTGCAATCACCTCCACGATACCTCCGACACTGTCACCCTCGCTTTTCACCCTTTTTATCAAGTCCAGCATCTGCACTGCCGCTTCTGGATCCGCACACCTTACTGCGTTCATCTCGGCATTCCTCTTTATCTCTTTCACGTCCACTTCCTTTGCTCTTGCCCTTGCTCTTATACCCCCTATCTCAACCACATGCCCCACAATCTCTATATTGTGATATGCCAGCACCTTCCTGGCAATTGCACCCGCGGCTACACGTGCGAGGGTCTCTCTGCCGGATGCGCGCCCGCCACCGCGATAATCCCGCAGCCCATACTTCATCTGGTAGGAGTAATCCGCCTGACCGGGTCTCGCAATGTGCTTTATCGCCTCATAAGGCGTGGAATCAACATCCTTATTCCATACGAGCATGGATATAGGGGACCCAAGTGTTCTGCCCTCGAATACACCGGACAATATCAGCACTTCATCTGCCTCGCGCCTCTCACTCGCTATCTCGCTCATGCCCGGTCTTCTCCTGTCCAGCTCGTGCTGTATGTCCGCAGCTGAGAGTTCAATACCGGCGGGGCAGCCGTCAACAACAACTCCTAAGGCTTCACCATGCGATTCGCCCCACGTCATCACACGGAATAACCGCCCGAAGGAATTACCGGACATAGAATTCTTATATCACGATGGTTTTTAAAACAAATAAATAATGCATAACCATGGTGCAGGTGGATTTGAGGCTGGTGAAAGCGTGTGTGATGGGTGGTGGCGAGATTACCGAACTATTAAGGAGTTACAAATTGAAGGATGTGCGTGCGATACCTGCGGGATTGGGGCTGGTGGAGCTCAAACAGCTGTTGAAGGGCACTGATGTGGTGATTGGTGGCTATGGGTATGGAGAGCAGCGAGAAGTTGCGAGAGCGGCATCTGAGCTCGGTATACCATTCATCACATACCCGGTGATAACCACGATATTACCGGATGGCATATCATTTGATGAGATAGAATTCCCGGACTCGCGAACGCAAACCACATCGCCTCTTTTGGATTTGATTGCACGCGCTCTTCAGCTCGTTGAGATGCTGAGATTGTTCAGTGGTGTGGGTGAGCCCCTATTTGCGCCAAGGGCGCTCGTGCTCTATCCTGATGCGGGCAGTCAGGATTTGAGGCTGAAGAGTGTAGAGTTAAGGCTAAAGGATGTTAATGGTGATGGTGATGACGATGTGGCGTGAGAGATATAGACCTGCGAGTCTGACGGAGATAGAGGGTCAGGATGATGTGATAGATAGATTGAAGAGCTTTGCTGAGCGTAAACGGTTACCAAATCTGCTGCTGTGGGGCTCAAGAGGTGTGGGCAAGACCTCTTCTGTATTAGCCTTGGCTCGGGAACTCTATGGCTCGCATGATGAGAACCTGTTCATTGTGGAGTGCCGCGATTTTGTTGAGCAGCGTAAGAAATGGCTTCATGCTGATAAGAGGTTTAAATTCTACTATGATGAGCATAAATCAGCGCTGGACATCTTTAAAGATATGATAAGGAGCTATGCAGCGTTAGCACCAATAAATGCGGAATTCAAGCTGATGGCGTTCAACAATGCGGACCTCTTGCCTGTGGATGCTCAGCAAGCGCTCAGAAGGATAATGGAACGAAGCAGTCGCACAAGTAGATTCATATTCATCACCACGAAGCCCAGTGCTATAATACCTGCTATAAGGTCAAGGTGCTTGAACCTCCACTTTCAACCCCTAACTAAGAGTGGAGCAATGGATAGAGTGTTGCTGCGAATCGCCTCGCGGGAGGGGTTAGAACTTACAGACCAGGGCTTGGAGATGCTGAAGCGGTATGCAGGTGGTGATGCCGGTATCGCCATAGATATAATGGAGGCGGCATCGGCTATTTCTGACTCTAACAGGATTGGTAGTGAAGAGATAGAGAAAGTGGTGCGGGAGTTGCGAAAGAGGAGCGATAAGGTAGCGGATTTGATAGATATGGCACTTGCGGGTCGCTATCGGGAACTGAGAGCGAGGTTAAAGGAGTTGATCAGGAATGATAAGATGAGTGGGGAGGAGATTGTGGAGGCGATACATGATGCGGTGCTCGAGCGAGAAGCCGGGTTCGGTGCGAGAAGATTAGCAAGGGTTATGATACACATAGGCGATGCGGATTACAAACTTTGCAGTGCTTTTAATAGCATGATACACATTGAAGAATTGATGGTGAGATGCCGGTAAGTAGTTCGGCTAATACACCATGCCAAAATCCCGCTTATTGCCCTCTTCTTTTCTCATCTCGCATCCTCAACAACACGAACAGAATAAGAAAGACCAGTGTTGCAACCGCTGCCTTGAATCCCGGAATCCCCCTCCTCTCCCCTTCAGGTGCAGGCGTGGGCGTGAGTGCATGTGAAGCAGCAGGCGAGGGTGTTAAGGTTGCTGTGGCTACTGCGGGCGAAAGAGTTGGTGCTGGTGTCTGCGTTGGCTTCGGCGTAGATGTAGAAGTAGCGAATTTCTCTCTCCATGCATTTATTCCACCTTCCATATTATAAACAATGAAACCACGCTGAGCAAGTGTTTCACTTGCCCTTCTACTCCTACTGCCGGATTGGCAATACACGATAATGGCTTTGGAACTGTCCAATTCGTCAATCCTGTTCTCTAAATCAGATAGAGGTATGTTTATAGCTCCGGGTATATACTCCGCATTGTATTCCCCTTCTGTTCTCACATCCAGCAGAATAATCTCTTCGGGATTGCCCTCAAGCATTTCATGCGCTTTCTCCACATCAATATTGATATAGTTCGGTGCACCGGGGAGAGGCGGCGTAAGCTCTGCTGCGCATGCTATGCTCGAACCGAGTAGTAAAAGAAGCGGAAGCGAAATAAAAATCAAAGCCCCGAAAAATATCTTATTATCCCTACCCATTTTTCGACTTCCCATATCAAATATCCGGTCATGTTCGCTTACCTCCCCCTCCAGGGTACTTATTCTTCCTGCTATTTCCTCCATAGTTCCTCCCTGGTTCTCTTTCATGTAAATAAATCTTAACTTTATATAAAATTTTCGCAGGAAGTTGAGTGTAGGAATGAAGTTGGGAATAGCCAAAAGAGAATAGTGAGAATTTTTAGAAAATTTTTTTATTATACAAACTTTTATTATTATATACTTAAATTTAAAAATCAAATCTTATGAAAAAAATCAATAAGATAACAATGAAAGAGAAGCGTAACTGGCATGCAATCGGCACTCTGGTGGTGATAACCCTCTGTCTATCAGGCGTGATGAGCCCTGCGATTCCGCAGTCCGCGCTTTCTTCCTTCAATAATGCGAGCAATGCCACTGATGCAGAACCAGGGGAAACACCTTCTCCTACACCTGCACAATCGCCAACGCCAGGTCCCACTCCAATCTTAACATTAACGCCAACGCCACCTTTCTACATCTTCGGATGGGTTTTATACAAAAATGGTGAAAAATGCTACAATCCCTCTGTGAAAATAAGTAATTTGAATGCCAGTGAGAGCGTGAATGCTGAAACATCAGCACATTCGAACTTTTTCCATGCTTTCATTCCCAATGTAAGGGCGGGAGATGTCATCCAATTTAATGTGACTGATGGGACACAGTATAACTGCACAAATCACACAATAACGCAGAACGAGAATATAACGGGTGTGCTTAATATTACGCTGGAGCTTGAACCGCCTCCACAGACGGATTTAGATATCATGGTAACAAATATATCAATAGATAAACAAACACTGTTTGATGGCGATATTGTGAATATCACCGCAAATGTAACGAATAACGGCTCTGAGAATGTGTCCTTCAGCCTCTTGTTTGAGGCAGACGAGAATGAAATTGGCAGTGTTCCCGTTGATGAGATGATGCCTGGCGAGGAAAGAGAAATCAGCATAAGATGGAATGCCACTTTCGGCAAGCATAATATCACAGTGAAAGCGGACCCTGGAGATGAAATCTCGGAGTTTAACGAGTCTAACAATGAAAAAAGCGTGCTTGTGCTTGTAAATGTATCAAGGGATTTTGCAATCACACATATCTCGCTTTTTAATGCGAGCAGTGGAGAGCCTTGCAATAAAAGTATCTTTCTCGGCGATGAATTGCTTATAAATTTCTCATTAAACATAACAAATCTCGCAAATAACGGTGATTATGTGGAAGTTGCTCTGCTTATTGACAATAATACGGTGAACAGGACAAATATATCATTTGCAGGAAATATAAGAAATATAAGCAGAGATTTTGCGTTCAAGTGGAATGTGAATAAAACTGGAAATTATACTATTACGGTGTGTGTTGACCCTGAAGATAGGACTGTGGAGTTCAATGAAAGCAATAACAATAAGAGTTTGGATGTGAATGTGAGTATGGGTTTTGACTTCTCTGTTGTTAATGTTGAGATGCCTTCTGAGGCGAAGATGGGGGATGTTGTCAGGATAAATGCGACAGTAGCAAGTGAAGGTATGAGAAAAGCGTATGCTCCTGTTGAATTTTATGATAGAAAAAGGATAAATTTGTCTGCTTACATTGAAGGAGGAGAAATAAGGAAAGTGAAAGGAGATACGATTATTACGCTCCCATGGGGTTCAAAAATGGTTGATAACATCACAATTCCGAACGCTCGTAAGATAAGAGTTCACTTCTCGCATGTGTATTACCCTTACTCACTCAAGATTTACGGAAAGGATTTTGTTGAGGTTGAGGACCTGAGCTATATGGAAGACCCCTCCTACTGGACAAAATGGATATCCGGTGACACGATTCGTATAGAATCGGAATTACGGGGAGAGGGCTCGGGATTCAGCATTGACATGTATGAGGCTTTGCTCAGCACATCTAATGTGAGCACAGACAAAAGCGAAGCAGATGTATCCGCAGAACTGAACCTCTCAATGCAGGAAATGGGCTGGGCGCTTGTCGGAACTCATAACATAACTGTGAAAGTAAATGTAACGGATGATAATCCTACGAATAATAGTAAGAGTAAGGAAATAAATGTGCGACCTTCGCTTGATTTTGCATTATTAAACATAACACCTCCAACCCCGAAAGAGCCTCTGCTCAATCAAACAGTCAAAATAAATGTGACAGCAGCAAATTTCGGAACGGAAAGCGGAACTGCCGTGTTGAGCGTGCTGTGCGACAACATAACGGTTAATGAAACAGAAATAACGCTGAATACGAACGCTACGAAGACAATTGAGATGAGTTGGATAGCAAATACATCAAATGGAGGCGCAGGTTACCACGACGATGTCGCTGTGAAAATAGACCCCGAAAACACATTTGTTGAGATGAATGAGGAAAATAACACGCTTCATGAACATATATTTGTGAATGGAACGGATTTAGTGGTAGTGTCGATGGAAATACCTTGTGGCGTCAGTATTTTCAGTGTTCCATGCTACTGCGGTGAAAATTACAGAATAAATGTGACGATTGCGAACATCGGTGCGCTAAATGCCTCAGATATCTCTATAATTTTAAAGGATAAGAGTAGTTTAAATGAAAGTAGTGAAGGCAAGATTTTCAACATCTCACACATTCCATATCTTAACAGTGGCGACCATGCTAACATATCTGTGAATTGGACACCAGAGTTCTTTGGAAAGCACACAATAACTGCGAATGTAAGCGCTGAATACACAGATGCAGCAGGTATGATTCCATACAACAATACGGACAACAATGAGACAAATAACGAGATATTTGAGAATGTTTCGGTGAAACCTGAGTATGACTTCGCGGTAGAAAATGTGAGTGTTTCTCCTCCATCGG
>JAGGRS010000065.1 GCA_021159475.1 Candidatus Methanophagales archaeon | reverse complement strand
ATTCCCATTTGTTGCTCTTACAGCACTTACTACGGATAGTAGGATAAGCTTCTCAAATTCCCGATTCACTTGGTTGGCGATCCGGGGAGAAACACTTTTCACCCCCGTGCTATCGCCATCCGCTTATTCTCTTCCCTGTAATCAGCCAGCGTGCGCCTTTTCAGCGTTCCATCGGGGAAGACCGTTATCCAGCCCCTCTTCTCTTCTATCTTACGCTCTCGCACGCAACTCTTACCTATCACTGCGTTTTTCATGTATTTAGCAACAATTGAGTAAGCGTGCTCTATCTCCTCAGGATACGGATTCCTCGATATTCTCTCGCGACTGAGACTCGTGTTGAACCGATTAATCCGGTAATCTATCTCACCTCTACGGTCTATCTCCGCTAAGAACCTCGCTATTTGCTCTATCTCGCGTTCGTCCACGATTCCAGGTATATACACCGTGTTCACCACGAGTTTTACTTTCCCGTATGCGTTTCTTATATTCGCCAATATCCTTTTATTTGAGTATCCGGTGTACCATTCATGCAGTTTCTCGTCCCACGCCTTCAGGTCGAACATAACCTCCGTTAGACCCGCTTCTAATAGCTCTCCTAAGTAACTATCGTCTAAGAGGTATCCATTCGTGTCAAGCACCACATCGCCGATAAATCCTTTTAGTTGTGATACCAGGTCCACAAGGTAATCTCTATCCAGTGTGGGTTCGCCGCCTGTTATTACCGCCTCTTCCAGTGGTGTCTCGCCATAATAAGTGGCGGACGACTTCTTCACGAGGTTTATTAATTCCTCAACCCTCATCGGCTCGCCTATGGGCTCACGAGCGAAACTGAAACAGCCTCTACACCTGAAGTTGCAGCCGGAGAGGGTAATCCAAACGCGGGGCTTCAGCTCCGAGAGCGTAATAAAAGGGACGTATCGGTATCTATCTTTATTTTTATCATGCCCGGATTCTGGTCCTCTTCGCACCATTCGTTCTGTTTTTATTGTTATCCCCTAATTATAATAATTGTGGCGCACCCACTGCTCCACTGCTCTCCGGAGCGGGAACCTCCGTCCTTCAGGGCGGTGAGGACGTCAGTATCCCTCTCTCCACGGGTCATCCCTTACCCTTCTCCCCCTCTCCATCACCAGCTCATTTATCGCACGTGCAAGTTCATTGCACTGCGTTGCAGGATTCCCCATCTTGTCAATATACCTGTCTGCACCCCTGTTCAGGGCATCCCTCGCTATTTCTTCCCCTCCTTTACCGGTGAAGAGAATGAAAGGCATATCCGCATATTTTTCGCTTTTCCTCACCACTTCCAGAAATTCAATGCCATTCATCCCTGGCATCTGGTAATCCGCGATAATGGCGTCGAAATGCTCACCTTCCAGTTTCTCCAGCGCTTCTCGCGCGGAAAGCGCACCGACGATTTCAAAATTCCCTTTCCATTTCCGCTTCAAGAATATCCTCGTTATCTCCAGGTCCGCAGGCTCATCATCCACGTGCAAAACGCGTATCGTGGTGGAGTTCGGGTTCGAACACATGGACAGAAATTCGTTTGGCATTTTATCAACCACCTTTTGTCTTTTAAGGGAAGTTAAGTCGGGCAATATTTTAAAAATAACTGTGAAGAATGCTTATTTATCAATCTGAAAGTTTTTCAAATATACAAGAAAGTTTTATATAATGCTAAACACAAACCCCCTTTGAAAGAAGGAGAGAGGGAGGGATTGGGAAATTGAATACAAAAATAAAGAAACTCACAGGCACTATACAAACCTTTGAACCGATATTTGAGCGAGAAGGAATTACGCACTCGCAAGAAGCTGCTATCTATTACGTCCTCTCGGTCTCCAATTCGTCCCTGAACTTTACTGAGACGCTCAGGGAAGCGAGGAAGATGAGGAGGACGGTAAGCCAGAGAGGGCTGACAAAGGGGCGGGATTATCTACTGCGTAAAGGATATTTAGCAAAGGTATTGCTCATGCGCAGCAGTGGTGGTGAGTATGAGCAGAGGGGCTGGGGCTATATCCCATTGCATCCGAAGATGATTTTCAAGGAGAATGAAGCGTATCTAAGAGAGATATATGAACCAGAGGATTTTTTGATAAGAGAGAAACACGTTGAGGAGCTTTACGGGGCGTATGAGGACAACTATGGAGATTATGGGCTGAAGATGGCGAAGGGATGCATAACACTTCAGTATAGTCGTAAGTGGATAGTTTCCTATATTGCGAGCCTCATAACAAGGTCAGAATCAAGGGTGAAGACATTATCAATGATGCCAGGCGGGCTCCGGATTTTTAAAGAGCCATACAGGCAATATTACGAGGGTGAGATAGAGAAAGGTCTAAAGATAAGAATGATTTTTGGTGGCGAGGAAGAGCTGGATGAGATAGAAGAAGTCAGGGATATGAGAAGCAGGTATGAGGGGAATGTCGAGATCAGATATAGCCCTACAATAAGCAGGACGTGTAAAAGTTTTATAATTGACGATGAGCTGGCGATGGACGGCAAGGAACTATTGCCGCTGAATAGAAACGGGAACGGAGAAGGTGATGGGGAGAGGTTATCATATATCGGCATACTGTATATAAAAGAAGAGGAATGCGTAAAGAATCTGAGGAGAGATTTTGAAAACGTGTGGAAGACAAGCAAGGCTCTGATTTAATCTGGGTTGAGACTCACCACACTTCTACATCTTGTCTGATATCATCAGTTTCAGCGTCTCTTCGGCTGGTAGTTCGTTCTCCTTACATACCGCGATAGTGCAGATATTCCTTATCTCCAGCTCCTTCAGATAAAGATAGCCCAATACCGTGCCTATATCAATTGGATAGCCGAACATCGCCTTCCTTATCCACACGAAGGAGTATCGCCGTAGAGCGAGTTCAAAAGGGAGAAGCGATTTCTGCTCCTCATAATGCGGTATAGCGTCACTTAAAACCGACTTATAAGGGCAATCGGGCAGTAACTGTATGGCAGAGCTGATACTATCTGCCGAGATGGCATCCCGCACCGCATCAACATCGGGGTCAAAAGCGTAAGAATAAGGCATGAAAT
Organism: Candidatus Methanophagales archaeon; assembly: GCA_021159475.1. GTDB lineage: Archaea > Halobacteriota > Syntropharchaeia > Alkanophagales > Methanospirareceae > G60ANME1. Next base: position 5,101 of record JAGGRS010000065.1, on the reverse strand, counting down.
ATCGCTCCATATCCGCTACTGCTATACCCTCCTCTTTACATCGCAGTAAGGTCAGTATATTTGCTATATCCAACTCCGTGCCTATGAGCTTCTCCACTATCTCCCTGTCCGCTCTTCGCAAATGCTCCTTACTGGAGTATATAGCGCCAAATAATACCCTGTCAAGTGCGTTCTCAAGGTCTAATATCCTGTTACTCCTTTTGTATTCCGGTATTGAAGCTTCCAGTGCCGCACGATAGGGCTCTTCAAAGTGCTTTATCGCCTCTTCCACCGAATCCGTCGCCAATACGCTCCTGTAATCCTTAAATAAAGGCTCAACCGGGAATAACAAAACGGATTCGGTAGTGCCCGCTGCTCCTGCCTTTGCCCTTATAATCGCCTTCATGTTCATCACTTCAAAACGCCTGAATAGCTCAATCATGAAATCCCTCAACGATGCTTCTGTCGACCTTATCACCATCAAATACTGATATATCAGTTCCTGCTTCATTGCCTTCTCTATCATGTGCGCATCTATCTCCGTCAGGTTCTCCTTCGTCAGGCTCACTTTATAAGGAGTATCCATCAGAGCGGCTATGAAATCCTCCTTACGTGCATCTACGAGCGCCCTTAAATCCCTGTCAGTCAGCATGTCGCCCAGTCGTGCCCTTATTCGCGCATATACATAAGCATATCTCGCTACACTCATCTCTGTTCACCATATAAGCACATAATATGGGGCTGCGGAGATTTGAACTCCGGTTACCAGCTCCCCGAGCTGGGAGGATAACCTGGCTACCTTACAGCCCCAATCACTATTACGCTTATGCTTATAGCTTATATTTAGCGTGTATAAAAATAAAAATTGGAGCGATGCATGCGATTAAAGGGGTGAAGACCTGGGGAGGAATGACTGTGGATGAGCTTGTGAGTGGTATGCGTGGCTGTGCCTTCGGCGCTGGCAGATTGGCAAAGGCGGTGGACATCTATGAGGAGATGTTGAACGAGGATACAACGAAGTTCATCACCATTGCTGGCGCTCTGGTGCCCGCGGGCATGCGCGATGTAATAGCAGAGATGGTCAGGGCGAGATACGTGGATGTGATTATAACAACGGGTGCGAACTTAGTGCATGACATCATTGAAGCGCTTGGTGCGCACCATTATAAAATCATGGAGGAGGAATCCAATATAAAAATTGACGACCTTGAACTGAGGGAGCAATCCATGGCGAGGATATACGATGTCGTGGTGCACGATGCTGCATTTGCGCAGTTAGAAGATTTCTTAAGAGCCGTTTTTGAGCGTATGAACCCCGATAGGAGCTATAGCATAAGGGAAGTGATAGAGCTAATAGGGGCGAATCTTTCAGACGCGAATTCCATATTGAAGAGTGCGGTAGATGCTGATGTTCCCGTATTCTGCCCTGCAATTGCAGATTCTATGATTGGACTCCATGCGTGGATATATAAGCAGATGAAGCGGGGATTGCATGTGGATGCATTTGATGACATGAAAGAACTTACAGACATCTTCTGCGATGCGGAGCATACAGGCGCGATTATACTGGGCGGGGGCGTGCCAAAGAACTTCCTTCTGCAGACCGCACTGGTAGCGCCAGCGCGAGCCGATGGACGTGAAGGCTTCGATTTCGCTATCCAGATCACTACGGATACGCCGGAGAACGGGAGCCTGAGCGGAGCAACACTGGAGGAGGCGAAGTCATGGGGTAAAATAGGCAGAGATGCGAAGGCAGTTACAGTTTATTGTGATGCCACCATCGCTTTGCCCGTGCTCTTCGCTGCCGTGCAGGCACGCAGCATGAATCGTAGTGCCCGAAGATGATGTATGATAATATTTTATGCTCCCGGTGTAATATTATAATGGGAGGAGAGAGGAAGTGCAGCTGCCGGTCTCCCTTTGAAGGGAGGCTGAGGAAAGTCCCCCCACCGTAAAAACACGAATGCCGAGAGGGCATAGGGCGAGAGTCCTGGCTCTGGTATAGAAACGATACCGCACCATACCTATGCGATGATTCCGTGAGGATGAGGTCGTATGGCTGCGGATGGAACGACCACCCTCGTGGGTGCAAGCCTCTATAAAGGGCGCATAGATGAATGCTGCGGAAACAGAAGGGGGCTTACTCTCCTCACTCCTCCCAAAAGACCAGGACTATGCAATCAGACGTATTCTCGCATTTCTCTATTCCAATCCAGAGAGCCATTGCGGATAAGGGCTTTTTCGCTCCTACGGAGTCGCAGATAAAGGCGATACCGCCGATAATGGCGGGAAGGAACGTATTACTGATAGCGCCGACGGCGAGTGGCAAGACGGAGGCGGCGTTCCTGCCGGTTGCCGATGCATTAATTCGTGCGAAGCCCCAGCCGCATGGCATAAAAGTGCTATACATAACGCCGCTGAAAGCATTGAACCGTGATATGCTCCTGCGACTGCAATGGTGGTGTAAAAGACTTGACCTACGGCTCGGTGTGCGGCATGGCGATACAACACCGAAGGAGAGGGAGGCGCAGGCGATGGTCCCGCCCGATGTATTGATTACCACACCAGAGACCTTACAGGCGCTCTTAACCGGCAGAATAATGCGTCAGCACCTCGCTTCGGTTAAATATGTGATTGTGGATGAGGTGCACGAACTGGCATGTGATAAGCGCGGGTCGCAGCTGGCACTGGCACTGGAACGACTTCGCTACCTTAAGAGGGGCGATTTCCAGCTCATTGGGCTATCTGCCACCATCGGCTCGCCAGAGCGAGTGGCGAAATTTCTCGTGGGCACCGATACTGGACGTGATTGCGAGGTCATCAATGTTCCAGTGGCGAGGTCTATGCAGGTCGAGGTCTACTATCCAGAAGCCACCTCAGAGGACTACAAACTCGCAAATGAGCTCTATACCTATCCTGAGGTAGCAGCGCGATTACGAGTGATGAGGAATCTAATAGAGGAGCATAAATCCACATTGATATTCACCAATACGCGCTCACTGGCTGAAATTCTCGGTAGCAGGTTCCGCGTATGGGACCTGAACTTCCCCATCGGTGTCCATCATAGCTCGCTATCCAAACTATCACGTATAAATGCAGAGAGGGGGATAAAGGAGGGCAAACTGCACGGTATCATCTGCACGAGCTCTTTAGAACTGGGAATTGATGTTGGGCGGCTGGATTTTGTCATCCAGTATAATTCGCCACGGCAGGTGACGCGGCTACTGCAGCGTATAGGGAGAAGCGGGCACAGGATAGGCGGTATCGCTTCGGGTGCAATAATAGTTCAGGATTCTGACGATGCACTTGAGGCTCTTGTGATATGCCGGCGTGCACTTGCGGAAGTGCTGGAGCCTGCGGAGATACCAATGAAACCGCTTGACGTGCTGGCGCATCAAATAGCGGGATTACTCATGATAAAGCGTAGCTGGGGCTTTGACGAAGCTCTGAGCCTGATAAGGAGGGCGTATCCATATAGCGAGCTTGAGGAGCGTGAACTGGTATCTGTGTTGCAATACATGCATTCCAGGATTCCAAGGCTCGTATGGTTCTCAGCATCGGATAGGATATTCACGCGTCCAAAGCGGATAAAGCCATTATACAGCTATTATTTCGAGCATCTCTCCATGATTCCGGAGGAGAAGCACTTCCTCGTTATTGATGAGAGTAATGACAACCCTGTGGGGGTTTTGGATGAGGCGTTCGTTGCCGAGTATGGTAGTCCCGGGAACAAGTTCATTGAGAGCGGTCGCGTGTGGAAGATACTGCATCTCTATGGCGACCGGATATATGTGAAGGAGGAGGAAGACCCGACCGGGTCGGTACCAAGCTGGGTGGGAGAGGAGATTCCCGTGCCTTATGCCGTTGCGAATGAGGTGGGGGAGCTGAGGCGAGAAGTGGCAGAGCAGCTCGAAAGGGGCGTCGGCATTGATGCGATAGCGGAAGAACTCACAAGGAGGTATCCTTGCAGTAAGGATGTGGCTCGCAGGGCTATTGATGAGGTGTTACGACAGGTGGAGCGTGGCTATCCGGTGCCAACAGACAAGCAACTGACGGTCGAGAGATGCAATGAGTATATAATCCTGCATTGTGCCTTCGGTCTGCGAGTGAACAGGACACTGGGTATGCTGCTCGCCACGCTTATATCTGACCGGACAGGCATGCCCGTAGGTGTGCAGCAGGACCCTTATCGGGTAAGACTGAGGACAGAGCTGGCTCTGGAAGATGCCGGGGCGATTATTCACGAGCTGAGCACGAGTGGCAGTGATGATATAAAGAAGCAGGCATTGAGGGCATTGCTCAGGAGCAGGTTATTTAAGAGGCGGTTTATCCATGTGGCGAGGCGGTTTGGGGCGATATCAAAGGATGCATCACTGACTGGCGCCGACCTGGAGAGCCTGATAAGGGCTTTTGAGGGCTCCGCAGTATTTGAAGAAGCGGTCAGGGAATCGAGGGATAAAGATGTTGATATAGAGCTGACGGCTGAGGTATTAAAGCGAGTGAATACGGGCGAGTTGAAGATAGCACTGCTGAGGACTGGGGAGTGCAGTCCCATAGCGAGCATACCAGAAGCGATAGGTGGCTATGAGCTGATTCCACCGCAACGGATGCACCGCATCATCATAAAATACGTGCTCGCAAGGTTACTGGATGAAGAACTGACGTTTGTATGCACCGATTGCCTCCGTTTTGTTGCGGCGAAGCGAATAAATGACATTGATGAAGAGTTCAGGCTCAGGTGTCCGGAATGTGGTTCAACACGCATAGGGGCATTGAAGGTGGAAGAGGAGGAGGTCAGGCGTGAGATGAGGAAGGATAAGAAAAAAAGCATGGTTGCGGAGGCGAAGCAATCTGCTGATTTGATTGCTCGTTATGGTAAAGCCGCACTGCTCGCACTCGCCGGTAGAGGACTGAGTATAAAGGATGCAAAAGAGATACTGAAGCGAGAGAGCGAAGCAAACGAGCACCTTGTGGAGCTCATAGTGGATTATGAGAAGGAGACACTGAAACGGAGGTTTTACAGGGGTAGGTAGTGTCCTTCTTTCATCGGCTTGATAAGTTTGATGCTGATGGTAAAGTAAAGGTTTGAAAAATTGATAAAGAACAATATGGGGCTTTCACA
>JAGGRS010000214.1 GCA_021159475.1 Candidatus Methanophagales archaeon | reverse complement strand
TCATTCCTTTCTCCCACTTCATCCACCTCCGAGTATATCCGTCTCCATGGTCTCTTTCTGCGCCGGCAATTCTATCGTGAACTCCTTTCCAGCAGCCTTATACACGAGTTCAGACTTTATTTCCACCGAAGTTCGCTCCCCGTTTCTGAGATGCGATACCCACCAATCATCCAGCTTATCATTATCAAGCCTCGTATCCAGGCTGATTTCGGTATCGCTTCGTGGTTTCAGCAGTATAGTCTCTTCTGATAGCCCTGAACCCATTCTTATGCCGTTCATATATATCTCATGCTTTATTCGCTCGATGTATATCGGCACGGGCTGGGGATTATACATCACCATCTTCGTTCGGATTTCAGTGTGATCAGCGGTGACTCTGCCCCATGAGTTCTCTATTGACCTCACCTGCGGCTCCAAACTCGTATCATCCACATGATAACTCTTCTTATCACCGAGAATGTTCGTTCTCACCCCGCTTAGCGTCCGCTCTATCGGGTATTTATATTCCGCAAGCTTCAAATCAAATATAATATTACCCTTTATCTTAATATCTGTGTTCTCTCCTCTTCTTATATGCGTTACCCACCACTGCGGTATTTTATCGTTCTCCAGCTCAGTAGAGAGTGTTATTGTATGCTCGCCATGCGGTGGCAGAGAAGCTTCGCCAACGCTATGCCCGGAACCCAGCTTCACATCGTTCATAAAAATCTCGTATTCCACACCCTTTAGCGGTATAGGAATTGCATTTGGATTATCCACCACTATATTCGTTTTTATTTCGCTATTAGTCGCGGTTATATTGCCCCAACTGTTCGTTATACTCTTAATCTCCGGTATTTCCGGCTTACCCGCGGGGAACAGCAAATACACTGCCCCACCCAGTAATATCACCGCCAAAATTATTCCCGCCAAGATGATAATGGCACGTTTCATGTCAGCTTCACACGCTATCTATCCACCATCACTACCTCTTCTTCTTGAACTCGGTATAGCCACATTTACCGCACGAGTAGCGGTCTTCATGCTCTGCCAGGAAGACCCCGGCGCCACATCTCGGGCACGTTCTCCGCTTACGCTTCAATCTCAGCCTATCTCCCTCTTTCAATACCTCATAGTAACTATGTATCATTCGCATTCACACCTCCAAAGTTCCTCTCTATTATATGCTCCCTCTCTATCTCCCTCATTCTATCCTCATCCTCGTATATCTTCGCATAGCCCACCGCCTCACGCTTGCCAAATTCTGCACGCATCCAGTCAATTACAAGCAGGTTCGGTCTGCACCGGAGTGCATTCACCAGCGCCTTCCGTGCCTCCACCCTGCTTGGTGAGCCACCATCGAACTTCAACCGGAAGAAGACCTCTTTACGCCTCAATAGCCGATTCTCATGCTCGTTCTCTATCCCTACCTCTATATCCCTATCCATCACCATCACCCCACTCCTTCTTATACCTCACATCCCCACTTCTATATTTCGCCGTCTGTAAAATAAAAATTAATAAAGGAAACATAGGTAAAATAGGTAAGATAAAAGAGAAGATGAATATGAGTAACAACGAACATAAGCGGAATATTAGGGTTGAGTTCATGAATAGGACGCCAGTAGAGGAGCAGGCGGTCGAGATGGTGGAGCGGAAAGGGCTGGGGCATCCGGACAGTTTGTGCGATGGCATTGCCGATGCGGTCAGTGTGGCGCTATGCAGGGAGTATAAGAAGCGATGCGGGACGATACTGCATCACAATACAGATAAAGTGCAGCTCGTGGCTGGCAGGTCAAATCCGGAATACGGCGGTGGCGAGGTCATATCCCCGATATACATCCTCCTGGGTGGCAGAGCGACGCGCGAATTTGATGGCGAAGAGATTCCGGTGGATGTGATTGCGGTGCAGGCGGCACGTGAATATCTGAAGCAGAACGTGCGTAATCTTGATGTTGACAGGCATGTTGTGGTGGATAGCAAATTGGGCAAAGGCTCTTCAGACCTGTTAACAGTATTCAAAGAGAAGGACAGGGAGATACCCGTGGCAAACGATACTTCCTTCGGCGTTGCTCACGCGCCACTATCAGAGGCAGAATCCATTGCTCTCAATACAGAAGGGATGGTGATGTCAGATTATCGTTACAGAGAGAATGCGATAGGTGAGGATATGAAGGTGATGGTGCTCAGACAGGGCGACAGAATAAACCTGACAGTGGGCGATGCGTTTGTATCTAAGTATGTGGAGGACTACGACCATTACGAGGCGATAAAAGAGGGTCTAAAAGAGTTTGTTACCGGAATCGCCACGGGATATACCGAAAGAGCAGTCACAACATCTGTAAATCGGGCTGATACTCCTCATTCTGTCTATATCACGGTAACCGGCACATCGGCGGAGATGGGTGACGATGGTGCTGCGGGTCGGGGCAACCGCTGTAACGGACTCATCACACCGAATAGACCGATAAGCATGGAAGGAGCAGCGGGAAAGAACCCCGTGAACCATACAGGTAAGATATACAATTTGCTCGCCATTAAAATAGCCAATGAGGTCGTGGATACTGTGGATGGCGTTCGAGAGGTGTATATAAAGTTATTATCGGAGATAGGCAGACGAATAGATGACCCGAAGGTGGCAACCGCGCAGATTATACCTGAGAGTACTGCGGCGGGGACTGCAGCGATCGAGCATAAAGTAGCACGGATAATGGATGACTGGCTCACGAACATAAACGAGATAACGGAGAAGGCGACAAGGGGCGAGTTGAAGACATTTTAAATCGCGCCTCCAGAACCTTTCACCGCATCTTATTTCTTTATCATGACCTCCATCGTTGTATCTATCAGCCTATCAAAGTTTATCTTCTTATCCCAACCCTGCCGCTCGAATATGTTCATGAAGCCAACGCCTATGACCCTCGGTCGCTCATCGCCCGACAGCTCCTCTATCATGCGAATGACATCCTCCGGTGGACAGCCGAACTTAGGCATTGCCAGACCACCGAGCACAACGACTGCACTCGGGTTGTTTGGGTCACCCTTCTCATCCACAACGCTATATCCTATATTCTCTATCTTCTTTATCCTCCTTGCCTCTTCCGCCACTGCTCTCGGTACATATAGCATCTCAAAACCCCTGTCCCGCACTGTATAAGCCAGCAACTCGATGAAGGGTGTGCAAACAGCGACCGAGCCAGTGAAGACCACCTTGGCGCCATCCTTTATATCAGCCATGGTATCTCTAAATGCACCGGTGAAGCCGGGTATTCCACTCCTCTTCTCCATCTCTCCTATCTACCTCCTTATATCTTATCTTACCGATGAATAAAAAAGACAATACTTAATATAAAAATACGGTTGCTTATCCCTGCTGATGTATCTATTTTTATAGACTGCGAAAGAAATATAGGTTAAATAAGGGGGTAATACCAAACGAGGTTGAGAGTATGAGTATGGGAATGAAAGGGGCACTGATAGAAACAGGGAAGAGTCTGACGGAGGCATTGTTGATTGTTGGTCTGATAATAGTAATGGCATATGCGCTCACGGGCACGTGGCACGTCGGCTATGCCGTTGAGTCCGGGAGTATGGTTCCAAACATGCAGGTGGGTGATTTGATATTCGTGCAATCGCCGCATCGCACACATATCATCACATACGAGGAGGGTATGCAGCTCAATTATAAATCGTTCAATAATTACGGGGATGTAATCATATACAGACCGGATGGGCTATCTTCTGCAACACCGATTATACACCGTGCGATGTACTGGGTGAACAAGGGTGATAAGATGCCCGATGGTAGACCTGCGCCTCATGCGGGTTACATTACAAAGGGCGACAATAATAACGGCTATGACCAGCAGTGTCTGGCTGTGAGGGATAGTGACGGCAGGTGGCTCAGGATTGAGCCGGTGAAGCCCGAATGGGTCATAGCGGTGGCAAGGGTGCGTGTTCCTTATCTGGGATACCCCTCACTCATATTGAAGAAACCCTCACTCCTGAAAGAGATGCTATAAAATGGCAAAGCCGAAGATCACACTACTGGACTTCCTGCACCTGAAGAAAGGAGATGATACCGCTACTGAGGTGATAGAAGAAGAGGTAGTGGGTGAAAGAGAGGGAGAGGAAGTGGAAGCGGAGGAGCGAGAGGAAGAAAAAACGCGTATATACTCCGTATGGGAGATAACGCACTACATAAAGCAGAAATTGGATAGTGATGAGTTATTAAGGGATATTTATGTGAAGGGTGAACTCTCCAATGTGAGTCAACCCACTTCCGGGCATGTCTATTTCACACTCAAGGATGAATACGCAGAGTTGCGATGTGTGATGTTCCGTGATAGGAATGCATTACTGAAATTCACGCTCGAAGACGGTATGAGTGTGATAGTCCGGGGGCATATAAGTGTGTATGAGAAACGTGGTAAGTATCAGTTGTATGTGGAAGAGTTGCAGGAGTCGGGTATAGGTGAGTTATATCGTGCTTTTGAGCAGTTGAAGAAGAAGCTCAAGGACGAAGGCATGTTCGATGCCGCATATAAGAAGCCGATACCGGCTATTCCACGCACAATAGGCATTATCACCTCCCCTACCGGTGCAGCCATCCGTGATATGATAAACATCACGAGACGGAGATTCCCGCATGTGCATATCCTGCTGGCGCCGGTAGCGGTGCAGGGCGAAGAAGCCGCTCCTCAGATTGTTAATGCCATCAAGCTGATGAATCGTGTGAATAGTGAACTCATGAAGGTGGATGTGCTCGTGGTGGGGCGAGGTGGTGGCTCAATAGAGGAGTTGTGGGCATTTAACGAGGAGAGTGTGGCACGAGCAATCTTCGCATCTGAGATACCCGTAATATCGGCAGTGGGGCATGAAACCGACTTCACCATCTCGGATTTCGTTGCAGACCGGCGAGCGGCAACGCCGTCCGAAGCGGCTGAACTGGTCGTGCCCGATAAGCGGCAGATAGAGAAGAATCTGAGTGCGTTTGAGTTGCAGTTGCGGCAGAACATCTACAAGATGATAGAGCAGCAAAGGCGGAGACTTGAGAGTATAGAAAAGAACGTCCTGTTCAGAACGCCCACTGAGCGAATAAACCAGTATCGGCAGACGGTGGATGAACTGAAGAGGACACTGATAGCAGAGGTCATACATCGTGTGCAACTACACAAGAAGGAGTTACAGGCTCTTACCGGTAAACTCGACGCTTTAAGTCCGAGGGCAATCCTCAAACGTGGCTATAGTATCTGCTTAAAGGAACAAAAGGTGGTGAGGAGTGTGATGGATGTCACGACCGGGGACATGCTGAGAGTTCTATTCCAGGATGGAGAAGCGATATCGGAAGTGAAGGAGAAGAAGCATGAAGAAGCGTGAAGCATATCAAAGTTTCTGCGGTCTCGTATATTACCGCATCACGAACCTTCCTCTCTGCCTCCCTTCCTGTGGCTAACAGGGTTCGCATCTCTAAATGTAAATCTTTTCTCATACACTATGGCATCTTCACCGTCTGCGTAATAGCCATGTATAACAAAAACGGGTTTAAAACCCTGACCCTCATAGAACCTTATTGCTTCTTTGTTACTCTTCCGCACTTCCAGTGTGACCCGCTCGAAACCGTCATTATAAAATTCCTCATATAACCGCCGCAATAAGCTACCACCTACCCCCTTCCTCCTATACTCACGCTCCACGGCGATTCCCGAGACATGCCCGTGTCCATCCCTCACCGCACCGGCGACAAACCCGATGGTGTCCTGTTCTTGCTCTCCCCTGTGAATGACCGCGATGATGAAATATTTCCCGAAATAGTGGTATAATCTGGCGATATCGGAGGGCGTGTTCATCGTTTTTATATTCCTGCGCCATATATTTACAATATCACGTAAATCACTGCTTTCCGCCTTCCTTATCTCTATCCTTACCATAATGCCGCCTTCCTTGATTCGTAATTTTTAATGCCACTTTCGCTATTTATTGATTTCTATAATCGTAAATCATAAGTCATCTGTGAAGAATGAATAGAGGAAGGTAGGGGGATGATAAGTATAGCGATACCAAAAGGTAGTTTAGAGGCGCAGACGCTTCAGCTATTCAAGCAGGCGGACCTGGAGATAAAAGTAACGAGCAGAGAGTATAATCCGCGGATAGATGACCCGAGGATAGAGAAGGTGAAGATATTGAGACCGCAGGAGATACCGGAGTATGTAGAGAAGGGGTATTTTGATATGGGGATAACGGGTAAGGATTGGATAGTAGAGAGGGGCGCAGATGTGGTGGAGATAGCGGATTTGAGCTACAGCAAGACCGCGGAGAAGAATGGCAAAGTGAGAATTGTGCTTGCAGTCCAGGCAGATAGTGATATAAGGGCAGTAACGGACATAAAACCCAATAGTCGTATCAGCACAGAATATCCAAACCTTACAAGGGCGTTCTTCGATGAACTCGGCATACCGGTCCAGATTTTCTTCTCTTACGGCGCTACGGAAGCGAAGGATATGATGGATGCGATAGTAGAGTTGACGGAGACGGGTGAGACACTTCGGAAGAACAACTGGCGCATTATTCACACCATTCTCGAATCCTCAACGAAGTTGATAGCGAATAAGGACTCGTGGCGTGAGCCGGGCAAGAGGCGTGAGATGGAGGAGATAAGAACACTGCTCAGTGGCGTGATAGAGGCACGGGGCAGGGTATTACTGAGCATGAACGTTGCAGAGGATAAGCTGCGTGCGGTCGTATCTGCACTGCCAGCGATGAAGAAGCCAACGATAGCACAGCTCTACGATTCCGATAGTATGGAGCGGAGATATTACGCGGTGGAGACGGTGGTGAGTAAAAAGGATGTGAATATATTGATACCGAGATTGAAGGCGCTCGGCGCTGAGGATATCATTGAGATTGATATAACCAAGATAGTGAAGTGATGATGAAACTGGATTTCAGTAACATGATGGAATCCCGTATAGGCGAGCGTGGCATCAGTATCGGTGCGATAGAGAACATGGAGCACCGTATAAATGAGATAGACGGGAAATTGAAGCGCGATAGAAGCGAAGGGCGGCTACAATTCATGGAACTCCCTTATAAGAATGTGCACGATATTATATCCTTAGCGAATGAAGAAGCCACGAAATACGAAAATTTCGTGCTCATCGGGATTGGTGGCTCCTCATGGGGCAGTATTGCATTGCATACCGCATTATCTCATCCCTATTATAACCTGTTACCGGCATCGAGACGGAACGGCAGACCGAGATTCTTCGTGATTGACAATTGTGACCCTGACGAGACAGCGGGGCTCTTTGATATTATTGACATGGAGAAGACACTGGTAAATGTGGTGAGTAAATCAGGGACGACGCCGGAGCCGATGGCTAATTTCGTGAAGTGCTATGAGATGATGAAGCGCTCCGTCGGGGAAGCCTGTGCGGAGCATTTTATTATTACTACGGATGAAGGTGATGGGGTATTGAAAAGGGTAGCGGAGCGCGAGGGTATTCGGTGTCTGGCAATCCCGAAGCGAGTAGGTGGTAGATTCTCAGTATTATCGCCCGCTGGCTTGTTCCCCGCGGCAGTATCGGGAATAGACATTAAGGAACTACTCAGAGGAGCACGGCACATGGATGAAGCCTGTAAAAAGCCCGATATGTGGCATAATCCCGCTTATATGTTCGCGGTTCTGGAGTATTTAGCGATTGGGAAGGGATATAATATCTCGGTATTGATGCCATACTCACGAAGACTCCGCCATTTCGGCAACTGGTATATGCAGTTGTGGGCGGAGAGTCTCGGTAAAGAGCATGACAGGGATAATAATACGGTAAATGCGGGAAGCACACCGCTTAAAGCTATTGGCGCTACCGACCAGCATTCGTTGCTCCAGTTGTTCAATGAAGGTCCTTTTGATAAAGTTATCACCTTTATCAGAGTGGAGAATTATGAGAAAGATGTGAGTTTACCGGCGGTTTTCCGTGGCTGGAATGAACTTGAGTATTTCGGCGGGCACACACTGGGGGAATTGATGAAGACGGAGCAGTTCGCCACCGAGTTGGCATTGACCAATCACGGGAGACCGAATAAGACGATAGTTATACCTGCGATAAATGCTTTTACTGTTGGCGCATTGATGTATTTCTTCGAGTTTGTGACGACGGTGATGGGTGAGTTGCTGAATGTGAATGCCTTCAATCAGCCGGGAGTGGAGGAGGGTAAGCGGCTCACATACGCATTGATGGGCAGGAGAGGGTTTGAACGTGAGAGGGATGCGATAAGAGCTAAGATGGCTGAAGAGGAGAAGGAG
>JAGGRS010000003.1 GCA_021159475.1 Candidatus Methanophagales archaeon | reverse complement strand
CAACGGCATTCACCGAGAGTTTTAAATCGTCTCGCACGCCTATGAAGTGCTTCAGGTATCTGAGTTCAGCATGGCGCTCCCGGTAGAGGATATACGCCTTCGCAACTTTGTCCAGACCCTCTCTTATCAGTATCTGCTCCACCACATCCTGCACATCCTCAACCGTTGGTATACGCCCACCAAATAGCTTATCTATCTCTTTCACCACCTTCTTCGAGAGCTTATCGGCGAGCTCGCTGGCTGCTTCTGCATCCATGCCCACGCTCGTCATCGCTCTATAAAGCGCAGAGCTAATCTTCATACGCTCGAATCTCACTACTCTTCCATCTCGCTTCCGGATTCTTTCCGGCATTGCATTATTGGCTTAACCTAAAGAAAGAGGTGAAATTCTTGAATATTTATATTTTATTTAAGGGTTCGTATGCGTATATAAATAAGATGGAGGTAAGAGAAGATGGAACCAGGAGTGAATGCGTATCCGAAATTACTCGTTCGACCTGTGGTGGTTATTACCACAGTATCGGATAACGGGATACCAAATGCCGCACCTTTCAGCTTTAACTCGCCCATAAGCTTTGACCCGCCTCTGTATGGCTTCTCTTGCAGTCCCGCACACGACACATGGAGGAACATCCAGGCTAATGGCGAGTTCGTAGTGAACATAGTAAGTAAGGACTTCGGTGAGCTCATGCACGTCCTCGAAACCGATTACCCGTATGAGGATAACGAGCTGAAGCATGCGGGACTGACGGAAGAGCGGGCGAAGAAGGTGAGACCACCGCGAATAAAAGAGGCAATAGCGTGGATAGAGTGCAAATTTGAGAATAGCTTCGAGCTGGGTGACCATATCTGGATTGTTGGAAGTGTGCAGTCAGTGGAAGTGAAGGATGCCTACTGGGGCGAAGGAGGTGTGATGGACGTGGAAAAAGCGAATCCACTGTCCCATATAGCCGGCGAGTTCTTCGCTGCTGATGCAAAAGGTGCGAAATACAGGAGAGTGAAGTGAAGCTCAGGCTAAAGATAGTGGCGGGGTCAGAGGAGCGGAATGTAGATGTGGAAGTCCCGGATACTGGGGCTGAAGCTGATACCTATGAGTCGCTACTTGCGAGGTTGGGGATAAATCCCGTGGAAGTAATCGTGCTATGCAATGGCAGACCAGTCCCTGAGGATGAGGAGGTCAACGGCGGTGGTGAAATAGAGATTATAAGAATCGTATCTGGCGGTTAGCCTGATGCGAGAATACGCCTGTAAACTTCGCGATATACTGCTGAAAGCTCACCCTTAGCCTCCCGAAATACATCTTTATCCAGGCTGACCACCTCTCCCCTGCTGTTATATGCCTCGCTATCCCAGAACCGGCATACATCCGGCGTGCCCACTTCATCTGCGAGGATTATCTCTCCTTCTCTCCCTTCTTCACTGCTCCTGCCATATTCAAGTTTGTAATCAGCGAGTATCAAGCCCTTCTGTGTTAGATACGAGCTCATTATCGAGCCTATCTTCAGTGTTTCCTCTTTTATATGCTCTATCTCCTCTCTGTTCATCCATGCCCTGCTTATTATCTCCTCTTCCGCTATCGGGCGGTCTACGGACTCAAATTTCGTTGTGAACTCCACATAGGTAGTGGTTAGTGGTTCCGCCTCGCTACCATCGCCGTGTAAGAAGCCACTGAGGTCTATCTCCCCTCTCTTATATCGCCTCCAGAGCGAGCCATAGAGGTAGTTACGCGCTATCACCTCAACGGGTATAATAGATACCTCCTCAGCCACCAGCTCATTCGGCGGTATACAGCCCCTGAAATGCGTCTTTATGCCCTCTTTCTCGAGTCTCTCGAACCAGAAACAGGATAATCTACAGCATATCTCGCCTTTTTGCGGATATTCACCACTCTTAACGCCATCAAAAGCAGTTACGCGGTCTGTAAATACGAACACGATACAGCCATCGCTCCTCCTGTAAATATCCTTCGCTTTTCCTCTTCTTATTAACTCCCTCTTCATGCCCGTGCCATTGCCATACATGCCAGTTAACATTTAATTACTCATACATATCTATTTTATAAGATGTGATGGCGCAAGCAGAAGAGGAGAATATGACTTTTGAAGAAGCGATGAAGCAGTTAGAGCAGATAGTGGAGAAGCTGGGCGAGGGTAATCTCACACTGGAGGAATCGCTGGAGATATTCGAGCAAGGAATGCAATTATGCAAGTTCTGCAACAAGAAATTGGATGAAGCGGAGTATAAAGTGGAGAAACTGGTGGAGACAGAAGAAGGCAAAGTGGAGATTGAGGAGTTTGAAATGAATGAAGGACTGAAGGAGTAAGTTCCGCTTCTTCCGCATCGTGAGAATGAAATACATAGTAGTGACCGGGGGAGTGATGAGTGGGCTTGGTAAGGGTATTACAATGGCGTCTATCGGTAGAATATTGAAGAACAGGGGTTATGAAGTCGTGCCGATAAAGATAGACCCCTATATAAATATAGATGCGGGAACGATGAATCCCTATCAGCATGGTGAGGTCTACGTCTTAGGGGATGGCACTGAGGTAGACCTTGACCTCGGGCATTACGAGCGGTTCATGGATGTTGAACTGAGCAGAGAGCATAATATCACCACCGGCGTAGTTTATTCAGCGGTGATAGAGCGCGAGCGCAGGGGTGAGTATCTGGGTCAGACAGTCCAGATCATACCGCATGTGACGGACGAGATAAAGGCGAGGATAAGGAGAGTGGCGGATAAGAGTGATGCAGATATTTGCCTGGTTGAGATAGGCGGGACGGTCGGTGACATAGAGAGTATGCCCTTTCTCGAGGCGGTGAGACAGATGCATTGCGAGGAGCACGAGAACGATTTCATACTCGTTCATCTCACTCTGGTGCCTCTTACCACGCTGGGAGAGCCGAAGACGAAGCCCACACAGCATTCAGTGAAGGCGCTCCGTGAACTCGGACTGCAACCTGACATAATAGTATGCAGGTGCAAAGAACCGCTGGATGAGGCAGTGAAGCGGAAAATAGCGATGTTCTGTAATGTGAAGCCCGAGGCGGTGATAAGTGCTCCCGACACGGATGAGATTTACGAGGTTCCATTGCTTCTTGAACGTGAGGGCATCGCCACTCACATAATGGACAAACTCCAATTAGAGTCGTTGAGGGATGACCGCCACTGGATGGAGATGATCGAGCGGAGCAGAACAGCCGGTAATAATGGTAAGCGAATAAGAGTGGCGATAGTGGGTAAATACACGGGTTTAGAAGATTCTTATCTGAGCATAAAAGAAGCGATGAAACATGCAGCTACGGAAACGGGCTGTAAAGTGGAGCCGAAATGGATAGAAGCTGAGGATCTGGAATCGAATGTGAATCTGGAAGGGTTCTTCGCGGATGTTCATGGTATTCTCGTGCCCGGAGGCTTTGGCACGCGTGGTGCGGAAGGGAAGATGAAAGCGATAGAATATGCGAGAGTGAATAGAATACCCTTCCTGGGACTCTGTTTCGGCTTTCAACTGGCGGTGATAGAGGCGGCGAGACATATCGCGGGGCTTGAGGATGCTAATAGCACTGAACTCGCTGAGACCCCTCATCCGGTAATAACCCTGCAGGAGGAGCAGATGGGCGTGCGTGATAAAGGTGCTACGATGCGACTGGGAGATTATGAGGTATTTATAAGAGGTGGCACATTGGCTGAGCGTGTATACGGCAAGAAGAAGATTGTTGAGAGGCACAGGCACCGGTATGAGGTAAATCCCGAGTATATAGATATAATAGAGCGTGATGAGGTGGTGTTTTCGGGCACAGACAGGAGTGGATTGAGAATGGAGATTATGGAGCTCGAAGAGCATCCATTCTTCTTCGCTACTCAGTTCCATCCCGAATTTAAGTCACGACCCGGCAGACCCTCACCACCGTTCAAAGCATTCGTGGAGGCTTGTATGAGGAATGAAAATGGCAGAATTTGAGAGATATAGATATAATAAGAGCGTATATGTGGCAGCAATTGGGAGATGTGGCGCGTGCTATATATGTGTTGATGAATGTCCGGAAGGTGCAATAGAGAAGTCAGAGCCAGTGAAAGTGGATTATAACAGATGTACACGCTGTATGAGATGTGTGGAGGTATGTCCAGGTGGGATAATGCAGATAATAGACTAAACTAAAGATAAATCTTAAGTTTATTATATCCTCTGTTATCATACAATGAGGTGAAAAGGTAATGGAAGCGAAGAAGATGGGAACGCCGGTGATAGTATTGAATATGAAGTCGTATGCGGAATCGGCGGGCAGGCGTGGTTTCGAACTTGCGAAGATATGTGAGGATGTGGCATCGAAGCAGGGTGTGAATATTGCTATATGTCCGCAACAGGTTGAACTTGCGAGGATAGCTTCCCTTATTAATATCCCTTGCTTTGCACAACATGTGGATGCCGTGGAGCCTGGCAGTCATACCGGGTTCGTAACACTGGAATCAGTGAAGGAAGCGGGCGCTACCGGAACCTTGGTGAATCATTCTGAGCACAGGCTCAGGATAGCTGATATAGACTTCATAGTGCGAAGAGCACCGAGTTTGAACCTGCTGACAATTGTTTGCACGAATAATATCGCGGTAAGCCGTGCAGTTGCGGAATTAAAACCCTATGCCATCGCTATTGAACCACCGGAGTTAATAGGTAGCGGGAAAGCGGTATCGAAGGTGGAGCCCGAGATAGTGGCGAATACGGTGGAGGAGGTGAAGAAACTGCACAAAGATTGCGTGGTGCTCTGCGGTGCGGGTGTTACAAACGGCGAAGATGTTCAAAAAGCGATTGAACTGGGTGCTGATGGTGTATTGCTCGCCTCAGGGGTGGTGAAGGCGAAGGACCCGAAGACTGCCTTACTTGACCTTATTGCGGGGCTATGAGATGGTTGTTATGTTATTTCATCTCTTTTTTATTCTAACTCTATTCTATATGATAGATAAACGATAAATAAGGATGAGGAGAGAGTGAACGTGGGGGAGTAAGAAGATGGAACGAGGCGGTAAGTTCGTGTTGCCGGGTGACTTCCTGGGCACTTCTGAGGAGTTCATTCCGGGGAACGGCGTATATGATGAAGGTGGCAATTTATATGCCTCTCATATAGGAAAGGTGAGTATAGGGCATAACAGGGTTATATACGTGCACCCTAAGGTCGAGACGCCACCCACGATAGAAGAGGGTGACGTGGTGATAGGTCAGGTTGTTGATATAAAGGACAATGTTGCAGTTGTGAATATAGCGTGCGTGAAAGGCAAGGAGAAGCGTGAAGTTGCAGCTCCCGGTCAGGGCATCATCCACATATCCAATGTGAAAAGCGGTTATGTAACGGAATTACGGCAGGAGTTTGGATATCTTGATGTGGTAAAGGCGAGGGTGATAGATGCGAAGACATTGAGATTGAGCACAGATGCGAAGGATTTGGGTGTGATAAAGGCGATGTGTATGAGATGCAAACGAGACTTGAGGAGGAGAGGGAATGTATTATTCTGCGAGAGGTGCAAGAGGGTGGAGATGCGGAAGTTGTCAGAGGATTATGGTAAGGGACTGATATGAGCGAGGAGCGGGAGATAAGGATTTTGGAGCGGAGCAGCAGGGAACTAAGAGTGGAGATAGTGGGTGAGGACCATACGCTATTAGCGCCGTTGATGTCCAGGCTACTGGAGAATGAGGATGTGGATATCGCCACATATAGCATCAAGCACAAACTGATGAGCAATCCGGTTCTATATGTGAAGATGAAGCGAGGGGATGCATTAGAAGCCGTGCTCTCTGCCGCTACGGCGCTGGCGGCTGAATATGATGAATTTCTGGCACGATATAAAAGTGCGGCGGCAATAGTCTAGTGGTAGGACACGGGCTTCCCAAGCCTGTAACCCGGGTTCAAATCCCGGTTGCCGCATCAAACTTTCATAACAGGTTTGTGATGTGAATGTGAAAATGGATAGGATAAAGAAATACGAGTTCAGGAAGGCACTGGAAGAGCTGAGGAAGAAGGGTGGAAGAGGTACGGAGCTTATCTCCGTTTATATACCCCCCGATAAGCAGATATCGGATGTCACATCGCACCTCAGGGAGGAATACGGGCAGGCAATGAATATAAAGAGCAAATCAACACGGACGAATGTGCAGAGCTCTCTTGATTCCATCATGTCCAAATTGAAATACCTGTATGTGGGCGAGAACGGCGTGGTTATCTTCTGTGGTGCGATAGACAAGGGAGGAGACAAGACGGATATAGAGACATACATCGTGGAGCCCCCGGAGAAGGTCCTCTCCTATATCTACCACTGCGACTCCTCGTTCTACCTGAAGCCGCTGGAGGAGATGGTGGAGGAGAAGGAGAAATACGGCTTGATTGTGCTTGACCGCAGGGAAGCAACGATAGGTATCCTCAACGGTAAGGTTGTGGAGTCACTGAAGCACCTTACTTCTTCCGTCCCTGGCAAGATAAGGAAAGGTGGGCAGTCAGCGCCGAGATTCCAGCGACTGCGCGAGATCGCGATTGAAGATTTCTATAAGCGTATAGGGGAGCATGCAACGCGGATATTGTTGCCTGTGGACGATCTAAAAGGTATCCTGATTGGCGGTCCGAGCCCGACGAAGGACGAATTTTTGAAGGGTGCATATCTCCATTACGAGCTCCGGAAAAAAATCCTTGGCGCTTTTGATGTTGCATATACCGATGAATCGGGCTTATATGAACTGGTAGATAAGGCTGAGGATGTTTTAGAAGGTATGGACCTGGTGAGGGAGAAGAAGCTGATGGTGAGGTTCATGAAGCTCTTAGCAAACGATGACCGGATGGTGACGTATGGTGTGGAGGAAGTGCGTAAGAAATTGGCGATTGGGGCTGTGGACACTTTATTGCTCTCAACGGAACTCGATAAGGAGCTAATACATGAACTGGTAGAGCGAGCGGAGGAGACGGGTGCGGATGTGGAGCTGGTAACGACGGATTTTGAGGAGGGTGCGCAGTTGAAGCGCGCATTTGGTGGCGTTGCCGCTATATTGAGGTATCGCTCGAGAGTGCATGGCTGAGAGCAATAGCATAATACTGGTTGGGACGGGGCATATTTTAGAGAAGAGTGTGCGGGAGGTGGAGGAGGTAATAGAGCGAGAGAAGCCGGATATAGTCGCTGTTGAGCTCTGTCAAAGTAGATATGAGGCATTGAGGGGCAATATCGGCGATTTCTCGGTTAAGGACGCGATAGAAGGCGGTAAGCCCTTTTTAATGCTCACTCACTGGCTGCTTGCATATATACAGAAGAGAATGGGCAGTGAGCTCGGGATAGAACCTGGAGCAGATATGATGGCGGCTATAAAGAAGGCGGAAGCGCTCGGCTGTGAAGTCGCTCTGGTTGATAGACCGATACAGATAACGATGCAGCGGTTCTGGAAGAAGATGAAGTTCCTGGAGAAGGTGAAGATGCTGTTCTCCATCATCTTTGCCATTGCGAGCATGGGCGGTATTGGAAGGAAGAAGAAGCTAATAGGTAGGGATAACAGGGAGATAGAGTTAGAGCGGCTAACCGATGAGGATGTGGTAACGGAGTTGATAGAAGAGTTGAGGCAGTTCTCTCCTGGTGCGGCTACCGCATTACTGGACGAACGTGATGCATACATAGCCGGTAGTTTGCTCGAACTCCAGGCTCAAGCTCAGAAGAAGATAGTGGCTGTGGTTGGTGCGGGTCATGTTACGGGTATAAAGCGACTGCTCAGCCATCCAGAGTTGATACCGCCACGTGAGGAGTTGTGTTCGGTTCCCGCAGGCAGGTTGAGCACGAAGAATCTGCTTGGAATCGGGTTGAGCGTGGTTCTCATTGCCATCTTACTGGCTATCCTCTTCTCCGGTATCCCACTCAATATAATACTGCAAGCTTTATTCTGGTGGTTTATAATAAACGGGAGCTTATCAGCGACGGGGGTGGCGCTGGCGCGTGGGCATCCTTTATCCGCACTCACCGCATTTGCTATGGCGCCATTAACCTCTCTGAACCCATTCCTGGCTGCGGGCTGGTTCGCCGGGTTGATGGAAGCGCGATTGAGGCGACCAGGCGTAGACGATGCGAAGAGCATCCTGAATGTGGAGTCATTGCGTGAATTGATGAGTAATAGCGTATTTAAAATTATCCTTGTGGCTGCATGTGCGAACATCGGCAGTATGATAGGGACGTTTCTTGGCGCTTATGTGGTATTTCACACGGTAGGACTGGATATACACCAGATCTGGTCGGGCTTGAAAGCGCTTATATAATTCTATCATAACTTCAATCGTCTCGTCAGGAACTTCTCGAACTCTATTATGAAGAACATCGGAAGTGCCACTAAAATCA
>JAGGRS010000011.1 GCA_021159475.1 Candidatus Methanophagales archaeon | reverse complement strand
CTATTCATGACCTCAACCTCGCATCTCGCTATGCTGACCGGATAATAATGATGAACGGAGGCAGGATATATGCGGAGGGTGAACCTTCTTCGGTACTGAATGCAGAGAATATCAGACATGTCTACGGTGTGGAAGCGGAACTGAGCAGCCACGATGGCAGACCTTACATTGTGCCTGTAAGAGCCTGCAATAACCGTTAAGTTAATCAGGTAACTTTTAATTCACTTATGACCACTTAGAACAGAGCCTTCAAGAGTATCTTATAGCTCCCCAATTTGCCACCATAATTACCCGCCGAGATTCTTACCACGCCTTCTACATCCCGCACACTCGCTATTGCCGCGCGCATCGCTTCTTCTACCGCATCGAGCGAGACACCATTGATGACAATCTCAGGAATGCTATGCACGCCACGTGGAACCTTCGACGCGCTCAGTTTCTGCACCAGCGTGGGGCAATACAGGTGGTTGGTCGTGGGTCCGACCTCGGGATACTTCGTTTCCGGTTTAGAGCCCGCAGCGCAGATACCAAACGGGGTAATTGCGCCCTCCACGCTCTCTATCGCCTCAACTGCCTTCTCGCCCGCTTCCAATCCCGATTCTATACTCTCACAGAAGAACCAGACGTTCCCACCCATCACGCCCTTATCATAACTCAAATAGCGCTCCACGAGGAATTCACCCATCATTATCGGCACTGCAATGACTTCACGCCCAAACCGGTGCTCAACAGTCTCATAGCCATCGCCACAATGCCCTATTTTATCCATGGTGTCAATCTGCCAATCGTGATGGTGAGAATTAAAGGCACTGGCATTGAAGACCGCGGTCGTGGGCACGACCAGTATCCCCTGCCGTATCCGTTTCGATACTTCGTATTCCAGCTTCTTTGGCGCATCCACACCGTAATTCACCCAGAATTGAATAATTGCCCCTTTCCTGCCGTCCGGCGTCTCACGCTCACTTAACCACCTCTCTATCCCGCCTTCCGATTCACCAAAGACCGTGCAGGGCAGTGCCGTAGCGCCGTAAGCCGCCTGTTTCAATCTCTTCTCATCTCGCGCGGTTACGCATATCCGCGTGAATAAGCCGTCAAAAGCCTCGCAGTAGGTGTCCTCAATCTCTATTTCTGCCATAATACCCCTGTTTTACATACCGGTTAACTAAAGGCATTGTATCTGCTAAATTCAACTGTGTAAAGAGAAATGCGATTTTTGCCTCTATTTCAGCCGCAATCGCCGCTCGTATACCCGGCTCAAGCCCCATAATTTCGGCTTTAAACTCGCCCAAGGCTCTCTTTCTCGTCTTATATATAAACTGCGCTTCTGTCTCTCCCTCATCCCATTCGTCGCGGTAATTCTCTTTTAACCACGCATACATTCGCTTCCTCAACTCCACGGGGAAATGCCGGCTTTCGTAGACCATATTCTGGAACTGAGTAGCCAGATGTATCTCTGCCGTCTCTACTTCCGGGAATTTATGGAACATCTCTTCCGGTAATGTAGAAGCTCCATGCTGCACTGCACCCGCCAATCCGAATTTCTCACGGGCTAATCGTGAGAGCGTCCTCAATGTATTGAAGTCAATATTTACTCGCGCAATACTGCCGTCCGGTAAGACCACCCCACCGTGTGAAGTCCCGGTCTGCACGCTTATTTTACTTATTCCTTCTAAGGACGAGCCCAATTCTTCATGATAGCCCTCCATAAACGCCTCTAATTCCGCCGTCGTGGTGTTCTTCTTGCCTATCTCGCCTATCTCACCGCCGACAGAAACCTCCACCCCCTCCGGTTGATGCGCCCGTATGAACCTGGTGAATGCGGCACAGACGCTAAAATTCAGCCTCTGCTGCTCTTTAATCCCCTGCTTACCCAGGTCCACTAAGGTTGAGCTGTCAATATCAATATTATAAAACCCCGCTGCCAATGCCTCCCGGATAAGATTGTTTAAATGCTCTATCTCATCTTCCGGGTTCTGACGATACCTCTTCGCATTGACCTGGAAGTGGTCGCCCTGAATGAATACCGGTCCTCTCCATCCTTCCTTTATAGCTGCGGCTAAGCAAACGCCGGCATACTCGACGGGGCGCTGCGCGGTATAGCCGATCTCACTGCGTGCGATCTCAAATATAAATGCACCTGCGCGGGTCCTCCTGGCTACACGGAAGATTGCTCGTGCTAAATCGTATGTAAGCGTCCTCAAATTTATTGCAGGCACGGTGAACCCGCCGAATTCACCCCTGCCACGTGCACGATAAAAATGATGGATAGAAGCGGGGAAAATCCCCATACCTTCTGCAGCTCGTAGAATCTCATCAAATATCTCTGTTTTCGCATTTATGTCTTCGTTCAATACCAGTTCCGAGACCAAACCGTCAACATCCTCTTCTCTCATTTTATCATGTTAAAATCCTTGTCAGTTGATAAAAAGGCTCTACCACCGCACCCTTACCCTTCACTGCATCGTGTAAATCCACCACATTTATCTCCCCGTCCTTTATTCCCACCGCCTTACCAAATTCGCCATTTAAAATCAAATCCACCGCGGCTGCACCCAGCCGTGCTGCCAGTATACGGTCCTGAGCAGTTGGATTCCCACCCCTCTGTATATGCCCCAGGACAGCCACCCGCGTCTCCAGCCCGGTCATCTCCGTAATCTTCTCCGCAACCTTATCCGCCCTCGCTGCACCCTCAGCAACGATGATAATCCAGCTGTTCTTGCCTCTTCTACTACCCTCAACGATGTCCCGACACATATCCTCCAGATTGTGGCTCAATTCCGGAACCAATACCTCCTCCGCACCACTGGCTAAAGCGACATGAATGGCGATGAACCCGCTGTCTCTACCCATTACCTCAATCACAAAAACCCGCTCCATACTCGTTGCGGTATCGCGAATCTTATCAGTTGCTTCTAAGGCGGTATTTATCGCAGTATCCGCACCAATGGTAATGTCAGTCCCATTAAGGTCGTTATCTATCGTTGCCGGTACACCCACACACGGAATATGCCACTTATCCCATAGCTGAATCGCACCGCGATAAGTGCCATCGCCTCCAATAACCACCAGAGCATCAATTCTATTCCGCTTTAACGTCTCCACTGCCTTACGCTGCCCCTCCTCGGTTAAGAACTCATCACAGCGTGCGGTCTCTAATATCGTGCCCCCTCTATTTATGATTCCGGAAACCGAACGATGGTCTAAAGGTCTCAAATTACCGTTGATCAAACCCGCATAGCCACGAAGTATCCCGATCACCTCCAAATTATGATACACTCCATACCGCACCACACTGCGAATTGCGGCGTTCATACCCGGCGCATCTCCCCCGCTGGTCAGCACACCGATACGCTTTAGTTTTTTCATCTTATCATCCATTCCCTCTTCTTTATTATCAATTTTAAATATTTTTTATGCGTGGCATGGTGAAGATAAGGGTAATAAAGCTGGGTGGCAGTTTGATAGAACATGGCAGGGCTATTATCCGCAATCTACGTGATTATGCCGTGGCTAACAATCTGAGACTGGTAATAGTTCCCGGTGGTGGTCCATTCGCAATGGCAGTGCGTGCTCTCGCGGATAAACTGTCGGATGAGGCAGCGCACTGGATGGCTGTGCTCGCAATGCACCAGTATGGTTTATTCCTCGCGAATGGTAATGCTGAGTTCCCGCTAATAGAGACTCTGGACGATGTAATAGAAGATAGCGATGGTGGCGTATCCATCTTACTGCCTTATAAAATCCTGAAAGACGATGACCGCTTGCCCCATACATGGGACGTCACATCGGATACGATAGCCGCGTTCATCGCTTATAAACTCGGTGAGAGGTGCTTCATAAAACTGACGAACGTGGATGGTATTCTTGATGCTGAAGGCAGGGTAATAGAGCGTGTGGATATAGAGGAGGTAGTGAAGAGGAGCAAGGATAACTGCATTGATGATGCACTGCCCGGCTTTTTATCGGAGCATAACATGTATTGCATAATTGTGAATGGGAGATACCCGCAGAGGGTGAAGGCTATACTTGCGGGTAAGAACACATGCTGCACGAAACTGTGCTGACTGAAAACTTTTTAAATGATGAAATCCTAAATTTATTCAGGGCTCGTAGCTTAGCACGGTTAGAGCGCCCGGCTCATAACCGGGTGGTCAAGGGTTCGAATCCCTTCGAGCCCATTTCTCTTCATTCGCTCAAATACCGCCTGAGCATATTCTCACCTTCTTCTGTGTTGAATAACGGCAGGTCCCACAGCTGCGCTATCCTGTATCTCGTTACAGTTACAGTGGCATTCTTCTTACCCGCTCTTGGATTGTATCCTTCCTTCTCATAGCTCTGCCTCACGACCATAACCCCCCTCCGCTGCCAGCCCGGCGTATCATTCAGGTTTATACCCATCCGGAACAGCATCTCATGCACATCACCCGCCTTCATGCCCCTCAACCGCTTCTCCGCTTCCGCAGCACTCAATCCACTCTCAATCAATCCGTAATAGCCATAGGCATTGATATAATTCCGCCACGCTTCCGCCTGCCGCTGTGCAAGGTATGCTATCACTTCCGCATCACCGCAGATTGGGATTACACGCGCATCAAATGCGATAGGGTCTTTAAAATCCAGAATGATGGTAAGAGCGCTGGCGATGAAACTGGCAATTATAGAGTCCAGCTTCTCTATCCGAGCCCTGAAAGGCACAAACCTGAAATAAAGACTTACCTCATCTGAGAAGATATATGCGAGCACAGGGTTAAAGCCGCTCTTAGCGAAGAATGATTCCGTCGCACTCGCTATGCCCCTCGCAAATCTCTCGTCATAAGGCTTCTGGAACTTATGCTCAGCCAATACACGCTTGAAATTCCTGCCATCAGCACGCACAATTAAAGGAGTGCTTGCCCTTATCTCCGCATATATCTCTCGTTCTCTATCTCTATCAATGGCTCCACTCACTTCTTCTCTTCAGATTCTCTCCCTTCTCCCTCCTTCCCCCTCTCTCGCCTGCCCTTCTTCTTCACATGCTTTATCAGTATTATATCACCAATCGCTATTACCCAGCGATAAGGGATGATAACACCACGCTTATTGCCCACATCAAAAGCATTGGGATTTATATTCCTCACTGCCAGCCCCGATATCCGCCTCTCCTTTATGTCCACACTCACATCCTCTACCTTACCCACATACACTCCCCTGTCCGTGTATATATCCTGCCCATATAGTGAAGACAGTTCTATCTCCATGTTATTATTTAAGGACAGGGGCTATATATAAATTATAGCTGATAAGAGAGATAGGAAGATAGATAAAATAAGATAAGAGATAAGATGCGAACGTCTATTCAATTATGCAAATTCATGGGTATACCTGTAAGATTACACTTCACTTTCCTCTTCATCTTCTTCGCTATCATCTTCAGTTTTGCCAACATGCCTCAAACGGAGACTCGTATACCGCTCGGTCTCGGCGGTCTCGAGCTCAGCCCGGTTATGCGCTACTCACTATCCACTATTGCCGCTGTCCTCTTCTTCTTCACTTTACTGCTACATGAAATGGCACATTCTCTCGTGGCAATGCGCTTCGGGACGAAGATACACAGCATCACGCTCTTCTTCTTCGGCGGGCTGGCGATGATGGAGGACATACCAAGGAGTCCAGATAAGGAGTGGAGGATTGCAATTGCGGGACCATTGATGAGTTTAGCACTGGGAGTGCTGTTCTTATTCGTTTATATGGGTCTGAAAGCGCTTGAGCCCGCGTATCGCCCCGTTGCGATCCTCGTGCTAACCATCGGGTTGTTCAATGGTGCACTTGCGGTCTTCAATTTATTGCCGGCATTTCCAATGGATGGCGGGCGTATACTGAGAGCGCTTCTCGCTAAGCGGATGTCGTTTTTAAAGGCTACGAAGCGAGCGGCATTGATAGGGAAGCTATTTGCTTTTGCTCTTGTCATAATGGGCTTCTCACGTGACCCGTTCACGTTCATTCTGACCGGTGAATGGAGATTGAATCTGTGGCTTCCTCTACTGGCTATCTTCCTCTTCATGGCGGCGACGGAGGAGGAGAGAGCGACTGATACGTTCGCCACACTGGAGGGTATAAAGGTGAGGGACGTGATGAGAACTGAACGTGCAACAGTGCCTGAGGACATCACGCTCGCGGAGCTCGTGAATGCGATGCTTGCAGATAAGATAACCGAGTATGCGGTAGTGGATGCAGTGGGCGACATAAAGGGTTTCGTTACGCTCGACGCAGTGAAGAAGATACCCAATGAGCAGCGATATTTTCTGCACGTCTCTGACGTGATGATACCTTATGATGGTCCTCGTGATGCGCTGCTGAGCGATGCCCCGGCATCAGAAGCGTTAAAGCGGATGCTGAGCGGTAAAAAGAGCATCCTCGCAGTGATAGAGGAAGCAGGGGGTAGCCTCATAGGGATAATAACGAAGAAGGACCTATCTATTTATATAGAAATGCTGCGCGGGGGTGCGGTGCAATAGAAACGTAATAACCAGCCCGGCTCGGCTCAACAAACATTCACCCCTTCAGCGCTCCCGCTTTCACTCTCGCTCTTACTCCTCTTACTCCTTTTAGTGTGCCTGAGACGCGAACCACCCTGATGGCTGTTCGTGCACCATCCACCGAGTGAATACATGCTAAGGCTGCTCTCACCTTCTCTACTGTTCTATGTGCGCATCTCAAAACCCCGATACCGGTGCCTGAATCGTAGTTTATCAGCCATAATCTACTCTCGCTCGCTCCTGTATCGCCGTATAGCGAATAAATGGAATCCCAGATGGCGTTCTGTAGCCCGTGCTTATCCACTTCACCTTCACTTATCACCTCAAACAGGATATACCGCCTCTTCTCCCTCATAATCATAATTGCTCCACTTCTCTACCCCTCTTCCACCGCCTCGTCAGTATGCCAGCGGGTATCTCACTCAATGCCATTATCGCCTCCTCTCTTTCCATGCCACATAGCGATGCGAGTGCAATCATCTCCCGTGGCGCCCTCAAGTCATAAATGGAGCGAGTGTTTGTGGTTAAGAGTGGCATAACATGGTATTTCCGTATGAGTTTCAAATTCTCACGCAGCCGTCTCAGGATACGCGCACGCTCACTCCCCCTGCTCTTTATTACTGGATTCAAATCGAACTCGATGGCAATGCCATTCCTCGCTGCATACTTCAGCATAAGAATCTGATGCTTCAACTCCCCCCGCTCCCACTTCTCACCACAGGGATGCGTCAACACATCTACACGGTAGTCTTTCACCGCAGCCATGTTCATCTTCTCTTCACCGCCGTGAACCACTATTAGCGGAACTCTCGACCAGTAGCGCCTCAATTTTCGCTTCAATTCAGGGACGGAATCAGTCCTTATCTCAATGCCTGTATGGATAGAGGGGTCAAGGTTAAGTTTAATGTCAGGTGAGGGCATAATCGCTTCATCTTCATTGTAGATGCAGATGCCAGCATACCCGAATCTCCGTGCGGCTCGGAGCATCTCATCGGCAGACATCCCGGACTGTAAGCGCACATTGAACAAGAAGAAGCTGGGCATTGGATTGAAATAACATTAACATCGGGTGCATTTATTTTATCATTAATGAGGTGAAAGAAGAGACGAAAAAAGTGAGAGAGATGGCAACGGCGGAAGAGGTGATTAAAAGTCTGCAAGGGCTTTTAAAAGAGAGACCAGAACTCAGATGGGTATCGTATTATATCAGATGAATTCGTAAGAAGAGATGAGTTTTATGAATACATGAAGCGTAGTGATGAGAGGTTTGAGCGGTTATTCAATGAATTGACAATTTAGAGGATTGGGTGGGGATAGTAGTGGGAGGATTTCAAAGGAGAGCGGGCAGGAAACTCGAAGATGCAATCGCGGGAACTTTGCGCCTCGCTTTGAAGAGGGATATAAAACCAGAGAATATAACGATGAGGAAGAAGATAAAGGCAAGAGCCAGCGGAGCGATATGTAACAATAGAGAAATTCCTTAGACGGAAGAGGGAATTTTCTCTTTGTTATTTCCTCTATTACTTCATCGAACGCTGCAAGCAGTGCGCGGCGAAGCAGGCATTACACCAGCTCAGAGGTAATCTCTTCATAAATTCCGTAAATAACGACCACAGCCACAGTAAGATACAATACACTTACAAGGGTGCCGAAGATATTCGCAATTACAAGCAAAGCACTTAAGGAACCACAACCCATCATTGCAATCCTTGTGGTGTATCGCTCCACAGCCCTCTTTATCACTTTTAAGCTACGGCTATGACCGTGAATAGGGAGTCCAGAATCGCGAACCATTGCTCTTATATCCTTCGTTTCCAATCCGGGCGATAATTTTAGCCATAGCAGTGCGATTATCATTGCACCTACGACCACTATTGTCAGATTGGCTACTGCTCTTATCGCAATTTGCCAGCCCGCATGTGGTATTGACATGAGAGGGGGGAACCAATCCCGGGGTCCATAAATCGGACTCAGATAATACATCAAACCAGATACCGCATTGCCCCAT
>JAGGRS010000245.1 GCA_021159475.1 Candidatus Methanophagales archaeon | reverse complement strand
ATTCAACGGCAGCTACACGCACGTGCGAGGGAAGAATTCGCATCAAATATTGTAAGTATAAGCAGTGAAGAGCGCGATAATAATATGGAAGAGATAAGGGAAGCGGTGGGAAGAGGTATTGTATCCCTGTTCCTCTGTGATAACGAGAGCTGCGGTAAGGAACTGGAGGATACGCTCGGAGCGAGCGTGCTGGGTGAGGTGTATGAGTATGATAAGGGTGTGGAAGAGGGTGATAGTAAAAAGGTGGCATGTGCAATCTGCGGCAGGCGCAGTGGTAGCAGAGTCCTTGTTGCTCGCACCTATTAATTAACTTACGCGTTGGTATGAAAAAGCAGAGGATAAGATGCAGGAGCGTATCAAAGGGTATAGCACAGGGGCGAGTTCTGGTCTCACGGCAGCGAATCTCGTTCCTTGGTGGCGTGGACCCCGTAACGGGCATCTTCGTTGATAGGGCACTGGATGTATATGGGCGTGAGGTATCAAATCGCATACTGGTATTCCCGGGCGGTAAAGGTTCAACTGTGGGTTCATACGTGATATATCAGCTGAAACTGCATGCAAAAAGTCCCATTGCTATGATTCTCACACATCGCGCAGATACGATAGTGGCGGTGGGTGCGATTATAGCGGAGATACCGGCGGTTGATTCACCCGAGTGCGAGCTGACGGAGCTGATAAAAGACGATGAGGAGGTCGTGGTGAATGGGACGGAGGGATATATTGAGATTGGAGTATGAAGAAGCGCCGATGAGGAGATTGGAGCGGCAGGGCTATCACTTCGTTGGCGCACACGGGCATAGTGCGGTGAAGACCTGCTTCTGGCTGCGTAAATCGCTGAGAGGCGAGGGTAACTGCTACAAAGGTAAGTTCTACGGCATCAGTGCGCATAGATGTGTCCAGATGACGCCCTCAATCTTCTGTAATCAGCGCTGTCTCCATTGCTGGCGCCCCATTGAAGATTTCAATCTCAATCAGAGTGTAAAGGGAAGAGAGGCGGATGCGGTCGTCTGGGACTCACCCGCTGAGATTGTGGATGGCTGTATAAGAGAGCAAAGGAGGCTGATATCGGGGTTCAAGGGCTTCCCCGGGACGGATCCAAGCGCTTTTGCCGAGGCTAATCAGCCGAGACACGCCGCTATATCGCTCATTGGCGAGCCCACACTGTATCCTTACTTAGAGGAGCTCATAGAAGAGTTCCATGCACGCGGAATGACCACCTTCGTGGTGTCCAATGGCACGAACCCCGATGTGATACGAGCGATAAGACCCACGCAATTGTATATCTCACTGAATGCCCCGGAAGAGGGCATATATAAAAAAATCGCTCATGCCGACTACTGGGCTAATATAATCCAGTCGCTGGAAGAGCTGCGCAAGAAGCGAGCGGTGCGAACGGTGGTGAGAATAACATGCATAGAGGGTTTGAACATGGTGAATCCGGAAGGTTATGCAGACCTGCTTCAACTGGCGAAGCCCGACTTCATTGAGGTGAAGGCGTATATGCATATAGGATACTCAAGGATGCGTCTGCCACGAGCTGCAATGCCCACTGCGTCGCGTGTGCGTGACTTTGCAACCGAGATTGCGGCGCATTTGAGAGCGTCAGGGTATCGGATAGTGGATGAATCGGAGATAAGCCGCGTGGTGCTCATCTCGTGCAGGGATAGGAGTAAAATTTTGTAGCAATAACGTTCACAAGTAAGGTCTAAGGACACGTTCTATCTTCATTCGCACCTCCTCAGTGGGCGTTATCGTCTCATTCTCTATCTTTCGCAGCAATGAGTGCTTCTCATTGATCATCCTTGCGAGCTCTTCCTGTCTCAAGCCCGCCTTCTCCCTCGCCTCCTTCACCTTACGACCGTAATCATCCATAACAGGCTCTTCTATCGCTATATCCATCTGGTACATATCCCTCCGCCGTGCACCCATTGTAGAAATAGAACTGAAACTGCTCTTCCTCCTCTCAGGCTCCGTTACCGCAGTTCCATACCGCGCACAGGCTTCACATACCCTCAGTTTTGAAGCCCCTATCTGGATATAGTGCGGATGCCCTCTTATCTTCGCACCACATATCTCACACTCGGTCATCTCATCCTCATCTCCTCTCATTATTTATATAGCAGAGTGGAGAAGTAAATAATGAGTGGCAATATGAGGTCAGAGGGCATTTCCTACGGTGAGGGGTATTCACGATTCCTGCAGGATAAGATGCGGCAGTTGGAGGAGACGAATCTTCTGCTCAGAGATAGACTGGAGAAGATAGAGCAGGAAAGTAGATACTATCAGGAGATGCAGGTTCGCTATGAGCGCGAGATAAAGCGGTTAAGGTCGGAACTGGAGAAGTTACGCACTCCACCCATGCTCGTCGGGACTGTTGTGAACGTGATAGATGGTAAGAGGTTAGTGGTGAGGAGCAGCACAGGACCACAATATGTGGTGACATACACGCGGCAGTATGTAGAGCCGAGCGCGCTCGTTCCGGGTGCTCGCGTAGCCCTGAATCAGGAGTCGCTGGCGGTTGTTAGTGTGCTCCCCTCTGCAAGAGACCCCTCTGTCTGTGGCATGGAGGTAATAGAGTCACCGGATGTGGATTACTCGATGATAGGTGGTCTGGCTGAGCAGATAGAGGAGATAAGGGAAGTGGTTGAATTGCCATTGACTGCACCAGAGCGATTTGAGCGTGTGGGTGTGGAGCCCCCCAGGGGCGTTCTCCTGATTGGACCACCAGGCACGGGCAAGACACTGCTGGCGAAGGCAGTTGCGAAACGGACATCAGCGACCTTCATAAGGGTTGTGGGCTCGGAGCTGGTGCAGAAATACATAGGTGAAGGTGCACGTATGGTGCGGGAGCTGTTTGCAATGGCGAAGGAGAAGGCGCCTTCTATTCTCTTCATTGACGAGATAGACGCAATAGCAACGAGAAGGATGGATGATGGGAGTTCGGGAGAGCGTGAGGTGCAGCGAACACTGATGCAGTTACTGGCTGAGATAGATGGGTTTGATCCCAGGGGAAATGTGCGAATAATAGGAGCTACAAACCGACCTGATATTCTTGATCCTGCTCTATTGCGACCAGGGCGATTTGACAGGATTATAGAGATACCGATACCGGATAAGGAAGCGAGGGCGGAAATATTCAGGATACATACAGCCCGACTGAAGCTGAAGAGGGATGTGGATCTGGCTAAACTGGCAGAACTTACCGAGAATGCCACTGGCGCGGATATAAAGGCGATAGTAACAGAAGCAGGTATGCTCACGGTGAAGGCGAACAAGAGGGCGGTGGGGATGGAAGAATTTGAGCATGCGATAAAGAAGGTGATGGCAAACGGGCACAGGGACTACCTTATGAGTCTAAAGGATATGAGTGCGATGTTCAGGTAATAGCGCTGGATTTTTGGGAATGAGCGAGTAGCACCTTCCACAACTCCACAGCAACCATGACTGTGATGCCCGTAGCAAGAGCAATACACCAATCTATGAAGGTTAGAGGCACGGTATGGAAGAAGCGCCCAGTGTATGGCATCTGTATTGCGAGGAGCATGAGCATGAGCGAACCCATTACGCCCAGTATCAGCCATTTATTCGCAAATATGCCGATTCTCAGCAAAGAATGCCGCTCAGAACGGCAATTAAAGGCGTTGAAAGCTTCATAAAATATAAGCGTTGCGAATACCATCGTCTGCGCCTTATTCACATCCACATCCGCATCCGCCTGTGCCTGTAAATAGCTGAGAAATATCAAAAAGCATCCGGAAGATATTACCACGGACATGAGTATTAAGCGATGAATCATTCTTCCTGTAAATACACGCTCCTCGGGGTCCCTCGGCTTACGCTCCATTATATCCCTCTCCGGTGGCTCGAGACCCAGACCCATCGCCGGCAGGTCCTCTATCACCAGATTCGTCCATAAAATCTGTATCGCAGTGAGTGGGAACAGCGGCATTCCACGAGCGAAGATGCCAAACAGGAACGCACCACCCAGCAGACATACCTCTGCGAATGCATAAGAAAGCACATAAGTGAGATACTTCCTCATATTATCATAAATGGCTCTACCCTCTCTTATCGCTGCCACTATGGTCGCGAAGTTATCATCAACCAGAATCATATCAGATGCTTCTTTCGCCACATCAGTGCCGGAATTCATTGCCACGCCCACATCGCTACTCTTCAATGCAGGTGCATCGTTTATTCCATCGCCGGTCATAGCAACCACGTTACCCTTTCTCCGCAATGCATTCACGATTCGCAATTTGTGTGCTGGAGAGACCCTTGAATATACCACTATACTATCAACGCGGTTCTCAAGCTCCTCATCACTCATTTTGTCCAGTTCAACGCCGGTCAGCACTTCTTCAGCACGGTTTGAGGACAGCATTCCTAACTCCTTTGCTATCGCCACCGCCGTCAATTTATGGTCGCCCGTAATCATAACTGCTTTTATTCCCGCCTTCTTACATTCACCAATCGCTTCTTTCACCTCTTCACGTGGCGGGTCGCTCATACCGAAGAGCCCGACAAAAACAAGGTCTCTCTCTACTACTTCAGCAGTGTATTGCTCCTGTTCTCCATCTCCCTCATCCGATAATTCCCTATACGCAACTGCAATGACACGCAGAGCTTCTGCCGCCATCTTATCGCTTATCTCCAGCACTTCTCGCCTCTCTGCATCCGTCAGCCGGCTAACTTCACCACCGCGGTAAATACCGGTGGAGAGCTCAAGCAGAACTTCCGGCGCACCTTTTACGTATGCCACTGTTCTACCCTCCACAAGATGAATCGTGCTCATCCTCTTCCTCTCGCGTTCAAACGGTATCTCACCCACTCTCGGGAATCTCTTCTCCAGTGCGTCCTTATTCATGCCCGCTTCCTCCGCCGCTACCACCAGTGCGGCTTCTGTTGGCTCACCACTCACCGAATATCCATCTGCTTCCTCTTCCTTTACCAGATGCGAATCGTTGCACAGTGCTGCAATCTGGAGCGCCAATCTCAGGTCCTCACTTTGTTCACACGCATAGCTCAGCTCATCTCCTGTAACTTCCATCAGCTTCCCACCTGCATAGACCCTGCGGACGGTCATTTCGTTCTTCGTCAGCGTCCCTGTCTTGTCTGAGCATATCGTGGTTATGCAGCCCAGGGTCTCAACAGCCGGGAGTTTCCTCACTATTGCGTTTCGCTTCGCCATCCTCTGCACGCCCAGTGCGAGCGTTCCGGTGATAATAAGCGGCAACGTCTCCGGCACTATCGCTACTGCGAGGCTTATACTCCATAGAAGCATACGCAGTAGAGGAACCCCTGTGAGCACACCCAGTGCAAAGAGACTTGCGCAGATAATTAAATATGAGACGCTCAACCACCGTCCTATCTCTCTTAACCGGGTCTTCAGTGGTGTCTCATCCTCTTTTGCTCCTGCCAGCATACTCGCAACCTTACCTAACTCGGTTCGCATACCCGTTGCTGTTACCACGGCTTTCCCTCTTCCATACGTCACTGTCGTTCCTGAGTAGACCATGTTAGTCCTATCTGCAATCATCACATCCTCTTTAAGCATTGATACTCGCTTATTCACTCCTACCGATTCGCCCGTCAATGCCGACTCGTCCACCTTGAGGTTCTCTTCCGCTATCACTCTTGCATCCGCAGCTATTCGGTCTCCAGCACGCAATACGAGTATATCCCCGGGCACTATCTCCTTCGATGCTATCCTTAGCTCCTTACCCGCTCTTACAACAGTGGCAGCAGGAGCAGCCATCTCCTTCAATGCCCTGAGCGCCTTCTCAGACCTGAATTCAAACAAGAAGCCCAGTGCCACACAGAGCATAACCGCACCAAATATAACCGCTGCGTCTATCATGTTCCCGAACGCCGCAGATATCGCCGTAGCAACCAGAAGTATCACAATAAGGGCGTTGAATTGCGCAATGAGGATTTTCAGTATGGAAATCCTGTCACCAGCCGTTGTTATCTCATTCTTGCCATACCTCTGCTGTCTCTTCTCCACCTCTTTCGAAGATAGTCCCGCTTCTGTGGTGCGAAGTCTCTGCAAGACTTCCTCCGGACTCATCAAATGCCATTGCTCTCCCTTAGCCTCCACTTCCTCCACAATCTCCCTCATTTATAATCATTCAATCATTCCGGCAAATTCATACATGGAAAAGAAGAAAATTGCTGTTAGTGTAGTCTGAACATGGGTATGAGAATATGATTGAGTCCGCTTCCATCCAACTACCAACTATGGTCTACGTTGCTATCGTGCCCAATTCCTGAGTATGCTCATATTCGTGCCATGAGCGCCACCACAGAACCCACCATTATCAATACCAGTATCGTTCCTATCAGAACTCGTTTCCATCTATCATCGTCTCGCCTCCTCTTACTTCTGCTCTTCACCATCTTCGCCTCACCACCTCATTTCCTCTTATGGTATTCGTCACATTTAAAACTACCTCGCAAATATTCCCGCTACCGCCATTTTGATGAGCCGAAAAATCCGTAAATTCCCCTCCGCCGCTGGCCACTCCATGTACCTCTTCTCATTAATAACGGAATCAAGCATCGCATCAAGCTTTGGTTTCAGCTGCATCAATCTCCTCCGCCGTGTGGATGAGTCGTCAATCTCGTTTAT
Source organism: Candidatus Methanophagales archaeon (assembly GCA_021159475.1). Taxonomy (GTDB): domain Archaea; phylum Halobacteriota; class Syntropharchaeia; order Alkanophagales; family Methanospirareceae; genus G60ANME1. The sequence continues at coordinate 2,177 of JAGGRS010000245.1, read as the reverse complement.
TTTGTCTATCTCAGCGGTAAGCGTCATTGCAAGCTTTATTCGCTCTTTCGTCGAGTTAAACGCAGCCCGGTCAATCAAGCCGTATTTCATCTTCAACTCGTTCAGCTTGAGCCCCGCCTGATACGTGCAGTTCACGATTTCATCCCGGGACATCCATCGGGTTTCGTAATTCAGTGCATATTTCCAGCTCGGTGATAGCATTGCTTTGCGGTATTCCTCGAATGTTTTGAACAGGATTTTATAGCCGAACTTCTCGGGATGCTCATACGCGATGCAGCCAGGGTCGAGAAAGGGCGAATATGGGAGAATATAAGGAACTACGCGTTTGCCGAATTTCTCCATGAGCGACCCGCACCAGTCTACCGTTGCCATAACGGACTCGCGTGTCTGAAAAGGAAGACCAATCATAAAGAACAGGTCGAATTTGTGGCAGCCCGACTTCAGTGCCCATTTCAGGTTCTCTTCTATCGCGGAATTTGTATACCGCTTGCCCTCCGCCGCTCTTATTGACTCGTCATGGGTATCGGGCGATATTTCAAAGTTGAAGTTTTCAACCGAATCAGCAACGCACGCGAAATATTCCTCGGGATTGCGTACCGTGTCGAATAACTCAAACACCAGATGATTAGCAAATCTCTCCTTTTTCAACTCTTCCAGAACGGTATACGCGTATTCTTCGCCGGGTTGAAGGATGTCGCCAATCACGAATATCGGCGCTTTTGTGTATCGCGTGATTTTTATAATGTCCTTCGCTACCAATTCCGGGTCGCGAAAAGCGGGTCTTTTACGGTTGCAATACGTTGAGAGTGCATCCCGGGAACCACCGCAGAATATGCAATTGTGGGTGCAGCCACGGCAAGTTAATACTGCCATGATCGGGTAGTCCCGCCACTCATGTGAAGACCAGCCGTGGAATGGGAGCAGGCTTTTGAGGTCGCGGTATTTCAATACGGACTTAAAGATCGGCAGGTAGTTATTTGAGAAATTGTTCAGCGCTGTGGGAACGTGAGATAGCGGATTCACCCGTATCTCGCCGTTATTGCTATCATCTTTCCATACGAGATTGGGAATATCGTAGAAAGAAGAGCCGTGCTTCCCCCGAACTATCGCTTTCATCAGCTGTAACAGCGGTTCTTCCGCGGAATCGCCACGTATGATAAAATCCACGGTGGGATACCGAATCAACTCTTTATAGAAATACGTGGCGGAGAGCCCACCAAAAATGACGGGAATCTCTGGATGGTATCGCTTGCATATCTTCGCCACTTCGAGGCTGCCCTGCGTATGCGCCAACCAGTGCAGGTCAATGCCAAAAGCATGTGGTTTAAGCCTCCGTATTAACTTCTCCGCATCAAAATTATCACTTTCGAGCATCCTCGCCGCTAAGTTGATTATTCTCACCTCTATCCCGTTTCGTCCCAGATGCTCGAGAATGGAGGTGAAACCGATGGGGTACATCTCGAATATGGGTGTTGATGGGACGCCATCGGCAATTGGACCGTACATGATGGGATACTCTCTGAAATCGTATACCGAAGGTGCATGGAGCAAGATCAAATGCGGGTTGCGACTGATACGGGCGATACTCATTTTAGCTACAACCTTGATGATTTAAACAACGTGAAACCCTCTATGAAGACCATATCGTCTCGCGATGCTTATCGCTTCGCGATATTCACCCATCGTTATCCACCTGCTCAGCTCCTTATACTCGTATGCCTTATACACAGGTCGGTATTGTGCCATTATATTCACGTATGAGTCCTTTGATATCTCGGTAGCAATGAACTTCATAACAGCTTCAGAGCCCGCCAGTCCGTTCGGCAGCACCAGATGCCGTATCAGCAGTCCGCGCCATGCGAGCCCGCTATCATCCAGCTTCAAATCGCCGACCTGTGCATGCATCTCCTTCACCGCTTCCTTACACCTCTCAAAATAATCGCCCGCATTTGAGTATCGTTCCGCATTAGCGCCCTCTCCATACTTTATGTCCGGCATATAGATGTCAACGATGCCATCAAGTAGCTCGATGGTGCGCTTCGATTCGTAACCTCCGCAATTATAGACCAGCGGTATATGAAGCCCCTTCTCTATCGCTATCTTCAACGCTTTCACTATCTGCGGTGTGAAATGAGTGGGAGTGACGAGGTTGATGTTATGACAGCCGCGGTTCTGCA
>JAGGRS010000220.1 GCA_021159475.1 Candidatus Methanophagales archaeon | reverse complement strand
TGCCATGAAGAGTGTGAGTAAAAATTGAAAAGCCCAGTATCACCGCCGTTATAAGCACCGGTATGCACCATATCCATGCGAACTGCCGCTCCGGCATCGCCCTGTAAGTGGCGGCGAGCGCTACCGTTACTATCCCGATCACGCCAACGAATACGAACACGATCAATACGAAGAGGGGCTGGAGGTCAAAGAGGGCATAGACCGTCGCCACCATGACAAGCGTAAGCGTCATGAACAACGCCGAATAGAAGTTATCCTTGCTGAGCAGGACGCCTAAGGCTGATAACACCAGAACACCCGCAAGGGCACCCAGCAATACCACTTCTATATTCATTGAATCAATCTTTTGCACTATACATAAAAAGATTTTCGGTTTTTATCCGTGTGATGGATATGGATTTTTATCTTATATCTTATTGTTACATTGCTCATATCATAATCAGCCATAGATGGGCTGGCTCGGAGGCTGGAATGGAATGAGGATATCAATGGACATCGAGCTGAAGGACATCCCCGGTCAACTGGTCCAGGCATTGAAGCCGGTATCGGACCTCGGGGGTAATATCATCAGCGTGCTGCATCAGAGGGATAAGAAGACAGCTTCTGGACGGATACCTGTTCAACTGGTATTTGAGATGGAAGAGAGGAGACTGGACAGATTGGTAGAGAAGTTGAAGGCGGAAGGCATGCATGTGGTGAGCATAGGTAAGGAGCGATTGAAAGATTCTATGGTCGTTATCCTCATCGGGCACATCGTGCACTCTGATATAAGGGATACAATCGAGAGGATAGACAGCACGGGCTTTGCTGAGGTGGTAGGTCTCTCCCTGTCTATGCCGGGAGTGGATAAGAAATCTTCCGCCGCACTGGTTCTATCTGCGATAGGGAAGAAGGAATTAAAAGAGGCGCTGAAGATACTGGAAGAGACAGCAACTGAGAAGGGCATTATGATAATTTCACCTATATGATTATTGGTATGAGAGATGAGAGCAGGGGAGAAGATAAAGACGGTGAGAATCTCGATAGTAGGGTTCGGGCATGTGGGGAGCGGTGTAGCTGAGGTGGTAATGCGTAAACACGATGAGATATTGAGAAAGCACGGACTCGATCTGCGAATAGTGGGAATAGCGGATTTGAAAGGAGCCATTATAGATGAAGGGGGTTTGAGCAGGGATGAGATAGCGCGATTCGGGGCTGATGGAGCATTGCTCGATATGAGCAGTCTGGAGTTGATAAGGGAGATAGAGCATGAGGTGATGGTGGAGGCGACACCGACGAATGTCACGAATGGAGAGCCTGGCTTAACCCATATCATCACCGCACTGAACTCAAACAGGCATGTGGTAACATCAAACAAAGGTCCACTCGCTCTGGAATACCGGAAGCTGATGGAACTCGCAGAGCGTAAGGGCAGAGAACTCAGGTTTGAAGCCACGGTGGGCGGTGCAATGCCACTTATCTCGTTGATACGCGAGAACCTTGCGGGCAATGGAATTACCGCTATAAGGGGTATATTGAACGGCACATGCAACTACATACTGACGAGGATGACGAATGAGAACCTGCCGTATGAGCATGTATTGCGTGAGGCGCAGGAGATAGGGATCGCGGAATCCGACCCGTCAAAGGATGTGGAGGGGATTGATACGGCGGTGAAGCTGGTGATACTGGCAAATTCGGTCTTCGGGATGGATGCCACATACAGGGATGTGAGGGTTCAGGGCATCACGGAGATAACACCCGACGCATTGAAGCTCGCCAGGGATGCCGGGTATGCCATAAAATTGATAGGGGATGTGGATATAGACGGGCGGCTTGAAGTCGCACCGCGACTGGTACCGGTCAGTGACCCATTGAATGTCGGCGGTACGCTGAATGTGGCAACAATAAGAGCTGACCTGGCTGGTGATATCACGGTCATCGGTAAGGGTGCGGGACCTATCGAAGCCGCAAGTGCAATTCTATCCGATATAATTGCGATTTATTCATAATTGAAGCAGGATATAAAGAAGTTTTTTAGTTATACTTTCATTACAATTACATATAGATGTCCGGAGGTATGAAATTGGCGGAAGAGGGGATAGTGTTTCAATTATTGGAAGAGGACGGGAAGGCGAGGGTGGAGCGGATAGTTGAAGAGAGGAATGATTCTGACCATGTGGTCGGGTATGCAGGCTATTCTTATCCCTGTTCTTCTGAAAGTGTGAGAGGCTGTTTATAAAATGGTGGAAAAATTCAATGAGAGGGCAAATGCATTAGCTCGTGAATATTGGCGATTGAAAGAGATAACTGCCGAAGGGGCGAGTGAAAACAGGCTGGAGGAGATAGAGAAGCTATTGGCGACGGGGATTGGCGGGAAGCTGAGGGACAAGTTAGAGGCGGAGGCGAAGCGACTACGAAAGGAGGAGGACGAGAGAAGCAGTGCCGTTATGAAGCTGACAGAAGTGGAGAGGGAGATACTGGAGCTGACGGCGGAATTAGCACCAAATTTAGACCTGTTTGAAGATGGCTTCTTCCCTTACGATAGCGAACACGAGCCGCTCTCTGAAGATTATTTCTCCGCTCTTACCGACATCCTTTTTGGCATTCCATCCTCAAGTATCCAGTTCAGGGTGGCTACGCTCTCTGAGGAAGGAATAAAGGTCGATTTAGTAGACGAGCGTTCATCTTTGGAGGTCCTGAGATACGTAATAATGATGATTCAGGAGACAGCGAAGCAGAAGCTCGGCATGGTGAATAGCATAGATAAGTGCTGTGAGCGGCTCAGGCAGAACGAATACGCTTTTTTCGCGTTAGAGACGCTGGTAAAAGAGAGGAAGCGCATGGGAATAGAGGATATAAAAGAGATTGCACACCGTGAAGATAAAGAGTATAAAGAACTGGTGAAAGATGTTTACGATAAAGAGCTGGTTAATGGCATAGCGTATTTAGCGAGCGATGGCTGGGAATATAAGCTGGTGGAGAGATACGAGGATGATTACGAAGCAACAGACTTTGGTGAACTGGTATGGAGAATCTGCAATGCCAGAGCGAGCGAAGAGGGTGGCAAGAGAAGAGCGAATATTTCAAATTCGAGCCCGAAACTCCGTAAAGTATTAAAAATTTTTAAAAAGTGAAGACCTTAAGATAGAACGGAAGGTAAGGAAAGAGGGGAGATGTGGTGGAACAGGAGAGGGAGAGAGGAGAAGGAGAAAGTAATTGCTTATTTGAGGTCAAAAATGTTCCCGTGGTGTTTCATCTTTGAAGATGTCGCGGAAGATGCGGTAGAACACTTTGTCCCGTATGCAATCCAGATGTGTGAAGCGAAGGGGATAGAGAAGGGCGCAATAGGGGTTGATGCGGTAAAGGCTGTGATTACACGTGAAGTTAGAGAAGCCGTGAACGATTATCTGTTTGACCCCGGGGATAAAGAGATGAAGCGGATGCATGGTAAGTTTGTAGCTGAGTATCCGTTCGCATTCTCACAGTCTTTAGCATACGTCATCTTATACCGGCTCGGTCTCAAGCTGGAAGAGGTCGTGGATGTAAAAGCGATTTGCGACCTATTGGGGCGTGATGTGAAGGATGTCAGGAGGCGCGAATCATTTATACATGGCATTATAGCGAGAGACGGGAATAAAGCGATGAAGATGTTCGCCAGCTCTATCCTGGATAAAAAAGTCATAACGGCAGGGGGTGATTGTATAGGTAGCGTGAAGGATATTATCTTCGCTGAGGGAACGGGGGAGCTGGAAGAATTGGTGGTGAATCATAAAAGAGGGACTTACCTGGGAGAAACCCGGATATCTATGGATGACGTGCGTTTAAATATGTATAGTAAGAACATCGTTTTAAAATCGTCAAGTTATCATAACTCATAAATAAATATAAATACGATACGGGAATTGATATTAACAGGAGCTGAAGGAGAAAGGGAGGAATAAAATGCGGGTATTCGTGATAGGTTTTGGACAGGCAGGAGGGAGAATTGCAGATGCATTCGTGGAGTATGCGAGGAAGACGGGGCAGAAGTTCGTGATTCGCGCACTGGCTATTAATACTGCACGGTCTGATTTGATGGGACTGAAGAACATACCCATGAGTGACCGTTTGCTTATAGGTGAGTCGCTGGCGAAAGGGCATGGTATAGGAGCGGATAACGAATTGGGCGCGCAGGTTGCCACCGATGAGATTTATACGATACAGAGTGCGATAGATAAGCGCGGTACGCATCAGGTTGATGCATTCCTGATAATAGCGGGTTTAGGTGGCGGAACCGGCTCTGGCGGTGCACCTGTATTGGCAAGGAGGCTGAAGAAGCTATATGAGGAACCGGTTTACGGGCTCGGGATATTACCCGCGAGAGATGAAGGGAGCTTATATTCGTTGAATGCTGCGAGAAGCCTGGTGACGTTTGTGAACGAGGTGGACAATCTCTTCCTTTTTGATAACGATGCGTGGAAGAAGGGCGGAGAGAGCGTGAAGGAGGCATTTGAGGACATAAACGAGGAAATTGTGAGGCGATTCGGGATTCTCTTCGGTGCAGGTGAGGCGAATGAAGTGGGGCAGATGGTGGTAGATGCGGCTGAAGTGATTAATACACTGAAAGGCGGTGGGATATCAACGATTGGCTATGCATCGGAGGAGATAGAGAGTGAAGGCTTATTTAAGAAGCTCATCGGTAAGAAGAAGGCAATGGAGAATCTGGATACGGTTACAAGGATTACCTCGCTGGTGCGGCGAGCAGTAGCGGGCAGATTAACGATACCATGCGATGTCTCAACTGCGGAGCGGGCATTGATAATCGCGGCGGGACCGCCGAAGGAGTTGAGCCGGAAGGGTATAGAGAAGTCAAAGGTGCGAATTGAGGAGTTGATAAGGGGGAAAGAGGTAAGGGGCGGTGATTATCCGCTGGTAAAGGGGCGCCATGTATCGACGATCGTTCTGTTTTCCGGCGTATCGGACGTCCCGCGGATAAAAGAGTTACAGGCGATTGCAGCCGAGGCGCAGGAGCGAATAAAAGAAGTATCGAGTGAGAAGGAGAGGGATTACAGAGAGCTTATGGATACAGGTGAGACCTTAAAGCCCCTGTTCTGATGCATGGTAGGAGGAAAGAAGAAGGTGATACCGCTGGGGAATAATCACGGCTACCGCTACTACATATTGAGTTTAATGGTGATAGGTGCGCTCTGTTTGATGCCGCTGAGCGTATGCGTTGCGGAAGAGGCAACCTCGTTGCATGCAACTCCCTTCATGCATGTGGAGATAAAAGATTTACGGTATGACCATGTAGATGGGACAGAACTGGTGAAAAACGGGAGTGATGTTTCTATAAAGATTGTATTAACGAACATTAGCAAGGAAATAGAGAATTCAACACTTGTTTTTCACTCGGAATTGGTGGATGCGAGTGGGCATCTAAGCGTGGACGAACAAGCTGCGGAAGTGCTCGAAAGTGGCAGTTCTTACACGCTCAATCATAAAGAAGTCGGGAATAAAGTCGTCATAAGCTGGACGGGCGAAGCGCCGGAAGTGAGGAAGCGAGAGAGATACACGTTGTTAAACGTAACGGAGGAGACAACAGAGGGAGTATATTCGGTGATAGAAATAAAACGAGATGTCTCATCACGGGCGATAGAAGATGCACTTAAGATGTGGCACGAGGCAAACGATACGATAGCAAAGGCGAATAAGGCAATTATCGAGGCTGAAGAGGCGGGTATTAACGTAGCAGATGCGAAGAAGAGTCTTGAGCTGGCTAATGAATACCTGAACAATTCCCGGCAGTATTATAGTGAAGGCAGACCCGAAGATGCGTTAGTAGAGGCTGAGAAGGCTCGGGATTCCGCTAAGGAGGCAGAATCAGGAGTAAAGTCGGCAGTTGGGGGCAGAACGTTCACGAAATATGCTATTATCGCCATTATAGTCGTGATTGCGATTGTGGCGGTTGTGTTGCTACTTCAACAGCGACAGAGGAAGCGGGGGGTCTATTAACGGTCTGATAAAGTGCAACCTAAATTACGAGTCTCTTCTCGAATCTTGTCAGGTTCTCACAGCCGCTCTTACGCACGAGCACCATATCCTCCAATCGCACACCTCCCACCTCAGGCTCGTATAGTCCAGGTTCTATGGTTATCACGTTCCCTTCCCGGAGCACGTAATCATTATCGCCGATATATGGGCGCTCATGCACGTCCAGCCCCACACCATGCCCCGTGGAGTGGATAAATCCTCTATTAGCGTTGGTTCTCGTCGTTTCGTAACCCATATCCTCAAATATATCGCATACCAGGTTATGGACATCGCTACACCTCACACCTTCCCGCACTGACTCTTCAGCAGACTCCTGTGCGAATTTAACCGCTTCATACATCTCTTTTAGCACGCTTGACGGCTCGCCACGCACTACCGTCCTCGTCATATCAGCGAAATATCGCCCGGATTTCAATCTCGGGAAGATATCAATGATGATGGGTTCGTGTGCGAAGATGGTTCCGTAGCCTGAGAAATGGGGGTCAGAAGCTCCCTTACCGCATGCCACTATCGGCTCCCCGCCGTCACAACTGCACCCGGAATCGACGAGGGCGTGTTCAATGGACGCTCTCACTCGCTCTGAGGTCAGTATCTCGCCTTCGCCGCCGTTCGCCACCAGGCACTCACCATCAATTCTGGCGTTCCTTATCTCCTCTATCGCTACTCTCATTGCATCTTCGCATGCACGCTGAGCCTTCTTTATGTATTCTATCTCCCATTCAGCCTTCACTTCACGCTCTTTCGTCAGTTCAAGCTCTTCCACTGGAGTTACTGCTATGCCAGCCTTACGCAGTGAATCTGCGATATAGAGGGGGAAGTATTTCGGGACTTCAACCTCATCTATGCCCTCCTCACGCAGTGCTTTTAATATTATCAACTCCTCACGCCGTTCGTTCGCGTCGCCGCCGTCATAATCCGCTGTGGAACGAATCTCGCTCAAAATTGACTCCTTCTTCGCGCGCTCGTATTCCATCGGCGATACGATGATGATAGCCCTGCCACTGGTGTCGCGGATGTAGATAAAGGGGTCTAAGGAGAGGAATCGCGTGGCGTAATACATATCCGCATTATACACGCTACCACTGACCATAAGAAGAGCCTTCATCACCCATAATCGCCTCCCACCACCATCATTTATTATTGTTATTTTATTTTTCTTCTCTTCAGATATAGGGATAGGATAAGGATGGGAAGTGATAGATGAGGGAGATAGGAGAGCGCATATTTGAGAATCTGGATGTAACGAGATATGAGGTGAAGAAGATGGTTCTCATACCGTTAATCCTTCTGCTCGCCGCTTTTGCCATTCTTGGATATACACAGTTGAGTGTGGGCTCACCGGTGCATCTGGGGATGGACTTCAGAGGCGGGACGATGGTGAAGATATCGACGGACAAGAGTGCGGATGAGTTGAGAGCGGAATTTGGGGATTTGCCACTGGTTCTGGTGGCAAAGACGGGCATAGGCAATGAGAAGCGGCTGGATTTTGATATATCAAGTGAATCACAGGAGTATCACAGGCTGCTTGACAGGTTGGAGAATCACTACGGTGGTAGATACGAGATAAAGAGCATAAGTGCGGTATTTGGTAAGCAATACCAGCGTCAGGCATTGTCCGCATTGATAATTGCATTCCTGTTGATGGCTATTGTGGTATTCGTGGTCTTTCGAATCCCCGTTCCCTCTTTCGCCGTCGTTCTATCAGCATTCTCGGACATCACCATCGCCGTCGCCTGCATGGACATAATAGGTATGAAGCTATCGCTCGGGACAGTAGCGGCATTGCTCATGCTTATAGGCTATTCTGTGGACTCCGATATCCTGCTCACTACCAATCTGCTCCGTAAGAAGGGCGAACTGCTGGATAATCTCAGAAGCGCGATGAAGACGGGTCTAATGATGACCTCCACGACCATCGTTGCAATCTTTGCGATGTTTGTTGTATCCTTTACAATTGATATTACCATATTGAAGGACATATCAATCGTGCTCCTGTTCGGGCTTGTTATGGATTTGATGAACACATGGCTATTAAATGCGGGTATATTGCGGTGGTATATAGAGAGGAGGGAGTCAAGGAGGAAGAGGTATATAAAGCAGGGAAAAGGAGGTAAGAAGGGAGGTAAGAGGAATAAGAAGAAGTAATAGCATATAGATGGTCTACAAGATATTGATTGTGGGTTTGAAGGAGCGGGATGCGGGTAAGACCAGTCTCGCATGTGCGATATTAGACTATTTTAGGGTGCGAGGATACGCCGTATGCGGGTTCAAGCCGCGAGCCGGGAACAGCATCTGGTATGACTATGATGTGGTGCAGGAAGCGCTATCCCGGGGTAGACTCTATGGCAAGGATGCGAAGCTGCTGAGACTCGCTTCTTCTCCACGACCCGCCGCCGCAACGGGTGCATTAGAGGAGGAGTTTATCAATCCATTCCACAGACTATGGACAGAGCCACCACACATCGATCCAGTGACTCAGATCCCTTATTTCATCATTGACCGCGTAACGCTCTGGGATAAATCGGGAGCTACGAATTTGGTGGTTGTGAATGAGGCGTTACCGACCGAGTATAGATACGATGACGCTCGCTTCAATGAGTTATGTGCAAGGGCATCGCGCATATTCCATGTCCATGACCTGAATACGTTAAATAAGCTAACACGCGAGTATTACGACCGCGCAGCCGAACAGGCGTTCAGGTTGATGCTCAAGGAGTATGAGCTCATAGTCATTGAGAGTTATTCAAATGTGGCATTGCCATTGCCATACAGTGCTTTAAAAGGCGTGGATGCTGTCATAGGTATAAAACCTGGCAGGATATTCGTATTTGAACCAGAAAAGTATCTCACCGCGGTTCAACTCGAGGCGGCGATACGTGTGGAAGAGCTCACGACATCGGAGATAGAGGAGTTATTGAAGCCAGTTAGAGAGATAAGGGTGCCACCGCTCAGGTCTGCGGAGGTGGTGCCGCAATTGAAGAAGA
>JAGGRS010000144.1 GCA_021159475.1 Candidatus Methanophagales archaeon | reverse complement strand
ATACTCAGTTCAGGATGTCAAACGCTATCTGAAGGAGAATGGCATTCACGTTCGGCTGTGATTGAGCGAGGAGGAGGCGTTTAAGAGAGATTGAGTTAAGGTATATTCAGGAACTCGGGAGGGTTTAGGGTATACGCATGTGAGTAATAGGGATATGGGTAAGATTAAAAGTCAGTTGGATAACTTACAGATAAGGGGGCGGGGAAGACGATTAAAATTAAAGATGGAGAAGTTCGACCAGGGGGATGTATGTGCGAACCACGTTCGGATATATCGACAAATCGTAGGAATATGCGAAGCGGGTTCGGATATAAGTTGTCTTATGGAAAAGGAGGTAGAAGATAATGAAAGACGGAATTTACCATTTGAGTGATTTGTTCGAGGGAAATAGGATTTTTTCTATTCCAGATTATCAGAGAAATTATGCTTGGGAAGATAAGCATTTAGAAGATTTTGTTATGGCTATCTTGATAGGAAACACACCTTATACTTATATAAAGCTTCCCGTACCCACTTCTATGTAAAGGAGGAACCTGGAGATGGCAGTATATTATCCCCAAACTACCTTTCAACAGCGAATATACTTGTTCGAACTGGTTGAGCGACTGGGGAACGTTTCAGAAGCGTGCAGAAGAGCAAGGGTCTCGCGCAGCACCTACTATCGGTGGAAGCCCCGATACGAGAAGGAAGGCGTAGAAGGGCTTCGTGAGCCGAGGAGCCATGCTGTGCATCACCCTTGCACCATAGACTCAGGGATCAAGAGGAGGATTATCGAGCTGAGAAGGGAGCATCCTGACTGGGGAAAGAAGCGGATAGCGCAGTGGATATGGAAGGAACATGGCTGGGAGAGGGTTGTTGCAATAGAAACCGTGAGAAACGTGTTGAAGAGGCACGGGCTGTGGAAGAACGGGGAAAGGAAGAAGAAGCGGAAGAATAGGGGAACAACTGCGGATAGACCGAATAAGACGATAAATATCGACCTGTGTCTCGTCCATGCCAGGGAGGTGCATGAACCAAATTTCTCTGCTTTCTTCCAGCAGATGGATGAGCTTTGCGAGAAGTCACCGAAAAAGGGAGAGGAAGATGCCGTGGCGACTAAAGACAGAGGATTGGTCATATTCTCGCAGGAAAAACTGAGTTATGACGAAAAGATTGATGCCTATGTCTTGATGAGGAATAATAAGGATAAGGGAGATGAGCGGGGGATAGTAAAAAGACCAATATTGAGGAGATGGGGAGGAAGGCGGAAATAAAACGTGAAGAAGAGGAGTTAAGGGCTTGGAGAAGGAGGATAAGGATAGAACGAAGGAAAGAAGATGAAGAATGGCGGAAATACCGCGAAGATAGGATAAAACAGAAAAAGAGATGGAAAGAACTGTCAAAGGATGAGAAGAAAAGATTTAGATTGGAGAAGAAGATGAGCGATGAAGAATGGAGGAGAAGAAGAGCTAAAAGGAAAGAATTAAAGGCTAAAAGGGCTAAAGAGGATGAAAAGTGGAGGAATAAGCGAAGAGAAATCAAAGAGAAGATGAATGTCGTTATCATCTCCCTTGTGGCAATATTGGTGATCATCGATAATTGCACAAGAAAATGCCTCGGTTTGCCCGTGCTTATAAAAGGGAGGAAGGTTACCGCAGATGATGTGATTAAAGCCTTGGAGAATCGGTTACCACCGGAATTGAAGTATATCATCTCTGATAATGGAAAACAATTTGTTGCTGAGGCTTTTCAGCGACTGTGCAGGGGTAAAGGGATTGTGCACGTGAGAATTACACGGCATAGACCTGCCACAAACGGAATCGCTGAGAGGTTTGTGAGAAGATTAAAAGAGATGCTGGCAGAGAGGGAATGGAAGGATGTGGAGGAATTGACGATGGTTTTGGAAGAGGTTATCTCAGCATACAATGATGCTCCACATCAAGGGCTGGATGGTCTATCTCCAGATGAGTATGAGAGGAGACTGATGTGTGTAGCATCTGGTTGACTATAACATAAATTTCAGAATCGCAATCTTAGTGTAACAATCTCAAAAGGCTTCACATTCAATTTTATACGATTACCCTCCATCTGCAGCCCTTTGCTAACTTCCTCGTCCTCATATTCCAGTAGATTCACAACCTTGACCTCAGCGGGCTCTCTGAAGAACGTTATCTCCGCATCTGTATCTTCTCCCGCCGCTTCATAGAATCTCAGAATTATGCCATCGCCGTCATCCGCAACTTTTAATGCCGATAGAACCACATTCTCCGGCTCAATACTCAAGAAACTCTTCTCATGCGGGAGCTTCTCACCCTCTCTCAATTGCATCCCATAAAGAGCGCAATTGAACTCCTGCGCCTGCCGGTAGCTATAAGCGCTCTTCCAATCGCCACGATGCGGGTAAATGGCATATCTGAATGTGTATCTTCTCAACTCGCGTGCATCCGGCACCGGGATTGCAGGTCCGGTCTTGCCATCAGAGGATAGCATAGAGACGCTTCTGAGCAATGTCAAATATAGAGCGCCATCTCTCACCTCGCTCTCGGGCGTACCACTGTGTATCACCGTTAAGCCCAAGTCCTTATCCGCATCAGAATAATCGAACCATCTAAGAGAGGGAAAAGCTCCACAGGGCTTCTCAACCCATTCCTCACCATCTTCTGGATTATAATACCACATATCCGTTGGACGCGATACAGCGCCAAACTGGGAGCCGCAGACATAGGTGGGCGATTTCATGGCTGTGGAGAATCTGACCCTGAGTCGTGCTCTTGGATGTTTGTCCACCACCTTCGTAACGAAGTCTATTCGCGGTATGTCTTTGTAAACGATTATCTTCTTTGTGCATTCGAGGAATCTATGTCGCCACATAAGTGGCGGGAGTTTGTCAGTGAGTCTATAAGGCCAGCGGAGTGAGAAATAATCGGTCTCCACATTAATAACTCGCCTCAGCGGGCTCTTTGCTATGTAAAAGTTCTTCACCCTGAAAGCACCGTATTTTATCCCCTCTCCACTCTCGGTCTTCAGGGGGATATCCAGCATCTGCCGGTGGTAATAAAGGTCGCCTGCTTCTTCCTCCAGCACCAGTTCGTTCCCCGTGCATACCCACTCGTGCTCCTCGTCCCCGTCAATAGATACCGCTATAAGACCCGTAGCGGGCTCTATCTCCACGCCAAAGAACCTGTTCTCTATCGTATTGCCCCTGATGAGTATGAAATTCGGGTCAAAACGGTAACGCTTGGGCTCTCGTTCCAGTATCTTATACACCTTATATCCCATCGGAGGCACTGTGGGGACGAAACCTATTCGTGCATAACGCAATGAGTCATCTTCATACCTTGCGAACTTTATTATCTCCACATCTATCTCCTCTTCACCGCTCTTTAACCCCTTTATCGTTACCACCTTGCCCTTATCAAATGTCAAATCCATCTCTATCCAGTTCTTCACTTCCCATGAGAGCGAGTTAAACACGATTATATCGCCAACATCGGCACTCTCTCCCTTCCCTGATTTATGCTCACTCTCTATTATTCGTGAATGCACACGAGCGCAGCGATTGGACATCTCAGCGGTGATGAAACCCCGATATTGCTTCACTTCATCATAACCACGGTCCATACCGGTACCGGGAACGACATCATGAAACGCAATGAACAGTATCTTCCGCCAGCAGTTCCTCAACTCTTCAGAGGGGTAATAGTTATTCACGAGTGATGCGATGGTAGCCCACCGCTCGCAGCATGTCAACCAGCTCTCGTATTCACAGAGCCCCTGTTTTATCCACATCCTGCTCGAACTACAATTCGGGAAGACCTCCGAGTATCGCCCTGAGTACATCTCACCTCTTCGCACTTCCAGCTCCAGTTTCTTCTCCTTTAGCTCGGTCTCTAACGACTCGAAGAATTCTCGTGGCGTTGCTATCTTCAGCTCCGCTATATCTCCCCTCTCCTTATTCCAGGCATTCACCACCTCCGGGGTCTCTGGCTGTGGTAGTGTAACGCCACTGCCGGAAGGCATCAGGATATGTGAAGTTGCAGCAACCTCTTTCAGCTTCTTATAGCTCTCCTCCAGCTTCGTCAGGTCCAGACCCGCCCTGTAACCCAGAGGCATCCAGTGTGTCAAAATCCGTGTGCCATCAAGCCCTTCCCACAGGAACTCCGATGGCTTCCTCTTCGGCGTCCCTCGCCTGAATGCAACATACCTGTAACCGGATTTCCGGTATATCTGCGGTAGCTGAGCATTCAACCCAAAACTATCCGCCTGCCACATCACCGGAACATCAACACCAAACTTCTGCTTCACGTATCTCTTACCCTCCGCTATCTCTCTTATAAGCGTCTCACCGTCCGGGAGCATTGTATCTGCCATCAGGTATTCGCCATCGGCAATCTCGATCTTACCCCTCTTTATCTGTTCCGCAATCCGTGCGAATAGCTCTGGATACCGCTTCTCCAGCTCCTCAAGCAGGAAAGTCTGCTCAATAAGGAACTTGTAATCGGTCTCCTCAACGAGCCTGGCAACTTCACGCAGTATCAGCATGAGGTTGATATAGAAGTAATCCTCCTTTGTAAAGACCCAGATGGCGTCATAATGCGTGTGTGGCACGAGATAAATGGTATCCTTCTCTTTCGTTTTCTCCTTCTCCTCCTCTTTCGTCATTTTCATCTTAATGAAATATGAAGTATGGATAAGAGAATAAAAGGTTTACTATAAGAGAAAGAGAATTTTGATATGTTATAAAATATTCTAAACCTGCTTATCTACAATGATGAAGAAGCCTATATCTATCCTTAATAGAGGTTTAAATCTTTTACCGAGAACGAACGCACCTTAAAGCTTAACTTAATCTCCGATAGCCTCATAGAGGCTCTTCTGCTTATCATTACGCCTTTTGTGCTCGTAGCTTCGCTGCTCGTCTATTATATGTATTACAGTATGACCCCGTTCGGTAAGTGCATCGGCGATGAACCTGCGATGGCAGCGGAAGAAGAGGAGTTCTGCACACATGATTGCCACCCTTCTTGATGCTGCGAGCTGCTCGAGACGGAGCAAACCCTTCTCAAAATCTTCTGTTCTCATGTATTGCCTGTAACCACCCGTTCGGTAGCCACCAAGCTCAATAATGTGATTATATCCGATACCACAGCGATTCAAAGTCTCCTTTAGAACCTCCTGCCTGAAATGCCTGTATTTAGAGGTTGGAAATCGCCTCACGTCCGCTATTACCTCTATCTTATATGCCATAAGCAGATGTAAGAACTCTTCTATACTCCTGTTACTCGTTCCAACAGTCCATATCTTCAATTTTAATCACTATGATGCTGATGCCGTGATATAACGGTGCCAAGCCCCCGCTCGCCCCTCAATGCCCGCTTTACATACCCCTCTCGACCACTCAGTATCTCACATTCTATGCCCATCTTCGCAATCTCCAATAGCTGGTGCACTTTCTCACGCATTCCTCCCGTGACATCAATAGAATATGATTCACCAAGGCATGAGTCCAGCTCCTGCTGGTTGAGATTCTCAACCGTGATCTCAGGGATGAATTGCGCTTCAGTATCAAGCATAGGGTCCGAAGTGTAAACTCCACCGACCTGCTCAAAACACAGTACCCGGGCTGGTCGTATATAATTGCAAAGATGCCTCAGGATTTGTTCAGTGGATATAACCGTGCAGCCCCTTACATCATCGAATACACAGTCACCAAAGACCACGGGGATGAATCCGTTCTTTATAGAACTCGCCAGTGGCTCGAAGAAGATGCGTGCTATTTCACCATCCACAGCCATGCAACACGCTGATGGCTGAATGGAGACGGCATTAAGTCCATAGTCTATCATTAAATCCACTATAATTCTGTTCAATGTTGATGCTGAATTCTGGCACAATGCAAAGCCGCGTGCGCTGGCAGCATGAATAAGTCCTTCGGCAGTTCTAAAAGCTTTAGCAATTGGGTGCGGGAAGGAGCCACCGCCATGCCCTACGAGCAAATTCAAATCAGATTCGCTATCAATCACTTCTTTTAGCTCTTTCACTACCCTCTTTAAATTATCATAGTTTATCGTGTGTGGCGCGTTCTTATCCGTGATTAATGAACCACCCAACTTGATGAAGATGGTCTTTCCTGATATCTCCGGCATGATGATAAAAATATAAAAGCCTTCTTTTTATATAATTGGAATCTAAAAGATTGTGGAAAGATAGATATAAATGAACGCCCGACGTAGCGGATATAGAAACAAGCATTTGAGAATCACGCTGATTATCATCAGCATTATCACCGTTACCATCGCCATCGCTGTTATTGGCTATCTGGGATATTGCCATTATCCACAGGAGGCTGAAGAAGCGGAAGCTGCAACTGCGGTGGCAATTGCACCGGAAGAGCTACTCGGGATGGAGAAGATGACCGTTGCCAGTGGTGAAGATGCTCTCACGCTCGTAAAGCAATCCCACAGGGGTAAGATCGAGCATGTTCGCGACATGGCAATCATGCACTACATGAATACGAACGGCAGTAAGTTCTTAACCCTATGGACGACCCTCTACCCCAGCGATGAGATAGCATATAACGAAGCGCGGAAGATGGCAGCAGGTATGCGCAACTGGGGTGACGGCTGGGCATCCAACCTGAACGCGACCACAATTGCCGGTAAGCAGGTTTACATCACCTCACCCGATGGCATAACTTACCACTACTTCTGGGCAGACCACGAATGGGTATTTTATATTGTGCCACACAACTTCTCGGATGAAGAGCTCAAAAAGGCAATCCAGACATTGGATTTGGACATCAATAAACAAAAGCGAGCAATTGCCCGCCCAACCCCGCTTCTATCGCTTTATTATGTGACATCACGCCCTTTGATGTGGTGACTATGAGCATACCGAAATCTCGTGCGGGTAAGAACCTCTTCTCCCATTTCTCATATTCACGCACACGAACGAAGAACCTGGGCTTTATCGCATTGCAGTTGTTTATCCTGCCCCTCAGCTTCACTTTGAATACGCCGCCTTTACCATCTTCTATGTACTCGAACTCCTCTATATAGCCACCTTCCTTCATTACCCCCAGCACGTTCCCTATCAGCTTAGAAGCGGGCTTTATACTGCATTCCATCTTCCCTACACGTTCCGTATTCTTTATATGCGATAACGCATCTGCAAGTGGGTCATTTAATGACATCCTTCCCCTCTCTCCTTCCTCTCTTCTCCATTATCCTCCATCAGTTGTATTTCTTAAACCCTATATCCCTCGCTATCTCCCTGAAGCACTGCCGACATAGATATATCCCGTATCTGCGTATCAAACCCCGCCGTCTGCCACATCGCCTGCATGCGTTCGCGCCCCTCCCGAATCTCTTATCTTTGTTCCTCTCCATTGCTCCTCTTCCTATATTGTATGCTATAAAAATAAAACCTAAATAAAACTCACTGTCGCTTCAGACACGCCGGTGTATATTGTTATAGGAGCAGAAAGGCACTATTCTGCCGTCCGGCAAGCCATAATGAATTACACACCGCCTTAAACGCCCGAGATCGAAGTTATAAGAGTCCATGAAATGCATAGTGCCTATGAATAGGAGTTTGAAGTGCAGAGCGCTCAGGTCATGATAATCGTGGCTTTTTATTACACTCACAAATAGTTTCTTCAGCAATTCCAGCCTGATATTCCTCAATGCCGCAATAAGTGATATCTTACCCCGCTCTTTATATATCGCTGCCAGCCTCTCCATATCTACATATCTCGTTATTGGCTCCGGTTTTGGCTCGCGCTTATCATCTAAGAACACGAGGTAGGAGAAGGCGCCACATGCGAAATGGCATCCGACTCCCGATTTACCGATGGATGTGAGCAGCATGCTCATCAAAGAGGGAGGGAAGAAATCGTTCTTATGTATGAAGCCCGTTTGCTCTTCTATCGCTCTCAGAACATCTGATACCGTTATACGTTCGCTCGCCCGATAGGGGGTTCTACCACAGAATGAGACCGGCTGGAAATTCACACCACGTATGATATCCCTGTTCTCTATTGCGAATTTTATGATAGCACCGATCTGGTCATCGTTAACGCCCTTAACAAGCGTGGGCACGAGCACGATTGCGGGTTTAGGACCCGCTTTCCGATGGTTCTCTATCGCTTTCTTCTTTATTGCAAGCAGTTTCCGACCACGCAACTTCTCGTAGGGCAAATCCGTCACACCATCAAACTGGAGATAAATAACACTTGTGCCCGCGGATTCTATCTCGCGGCAGTATTCCGCGCTCTGCGCCATCTTTATGCCGTTCGTATCCACCTCCACATGCTCGAATCGCCGCCTCGCATACGCTATCAGTTCCGGCAGGTCTGCTCTGAGTGTGGGCTCGCCACCACTGAATTGGATTCCCGCCGCGTTTGTATTGGTTGCGAAGTTGTCTATAATGGCTTTTATCTCATCCGCCGTTGGGTCTTTATCGTATCCGTGTCCATTGCTACCCGCGAAACATACCGGACATCTCAGGTTGCAGCGGTTGGTCACGTCTATGATACCGAGCACGGTGGGTGATTCGTGACTCTGGCACAGACCACATGCAAGAGGGCAATTGGCATTGGGTTCGGATTTGGCATTCACATTCCGTATCCGTATGTCCTGCGCTTCAAATCGCCTGTATAACTGATAATCAGACCAGTAGAGGTCTTTGAAATGACCGTGTTCTGGACAGCTCTTGGCGATGTATACCGCGCCTCCCTCTTCATACAGGTGCGCATCTATGACGCGATGGCAGACCGGGCAGATGCTCTTCGTGGCTCCTATAGCGGTTCTCATTTTGTTATCTCAACGATAATATGAAGATATCTATAAAAAGAACAGTGTCAGGATGGCTTCAACGCTTCCGGGTAATTCCATCATAAGCCTGCCTCTTCACCATGATTGATCCCTGATGTTCCTGAGCTGTCTATCTGTGTAATTAGTAATTGAAGCGACTGTTTTCTGTGGAATGCCGTTGAACAGCAGGGACAGAACCATCACCCGGCGTATCAACCGAGAGTGGGGATGCAATCCTAAAAAATCAAACCAGAAATGAATTTTACCCGAAGTTTTTTGGGAATCGCACCGCATAAAAGCTCCTGCCCCGGGTTGGTTCGCTTTCTGTATCCTGTAATTACAGCCTTTTCCAGTAGCGTATTGAGGCATCGTTGACAGTGCTTAGATCTTTTTCATATTTAGGTAATATTTGTTATCTAAATACAAAGATATATATTGCCATCTACAAGAAATTACATGAGCAGAAAATAAATGACAGAGATAAGTAACTTCATTACATTGGGAGTGATTACAGGCGTAGCAATATTGGCATTAAAAACAGGTTTAGGATGCGGTTTCGCCAACCTGAAGAGAAGAGAGATTGTTTACGTGGCTCTTATTTATTTCATTACCTCCATCATCCTCAGCTATTTGGTAGGCGTTATAGCGCTGGATGTAACGCAAAATATACTTGCAATGGGTGTTACAATGCACCTTATCATCGCAAC